>NZ_JBPPZG010000252.1:0-5040 GCF_051918545.1 Pseudogracilibacillus amylolyticus (SeqCode)
AGTACAATATATCGAGAAAAGACATGTTCTAATGAAACACCGGATATTTCCCAACCGATGAAACCAGTTAATATAGAGGCTAACAAAATAATGATACAAATTAACTCTTCATTTTTTAATGCAGGTTGGTATCTTTTTAGTGCTAATAATGGCAAGCTCTGCATAAAGATTAAAAAGAGAACGATTCCTAGTATCCCTTCTACAAGTAAATGAGCGAATTCATATACTGTTATTTGACTTGGTAAAGAATATAAAAACAAACGAGTTAACGAAGTAGATAAGAAGATGAACAATATCAATACACGCATGTTACTCCTATCTTTTAAAAATTGGACAAAGATCGTAAACACTACAGTAGAAATTGTTATAAAAACAGCGTGTTCGAGGGAATAGGTCCACGCTCCAAATAAAACAAATGCAACTACTACAAACATTCTTCTCTGATAAACCGCCCATGCTGTTGCCAAAAATGCAATAGCGAATGGTGAAATATTATATAAAATAACAGCTCGTCCTAATAATAAGCCAACTAAAAAAAGTAATAGCTTCTTTTCAATAAATATTTCCTTAAGAGAAGTGGAGATCTTTCTTTTCCAATTGCTACGTTTCTTTTCTAATACACTTTCTACTTTTATAGCTTGACTCACAATCTTTCTCCTCCCCAATAATAGTCGTGATAATGATTAAATCATATTATCACTCCTTATTTTGTCAAAATTTAATTCACATGCTAACTTTCTTTCGACTGATTACTACGAGAAGAAGCGTTGTTTTACAAGTTATCAATAATAAATGTGAGTACACAATATAAAAATACTAGATTACGTGACTAAAAGATTGGATTATTAAAAGATATGTCATGAAATATCGATTTGTTGACTTAAAATCTATTATCGTGTAATATATTTTCTGTTGGCAATTTATGCTTAACCATATAGATTTGGTGATAAATTTGCTATTTTTAATGATGGCGGTGTAGCTCAACTGGCGAGAGCGTACGGTTCATACCCGTAAGGTTGGGGGTTCAATCCCCTCCGCCGCTATACTAAAATATGAAAAAATCTGCTCGCAACCCCGCAGCAGATTTTTTGTTTTTTAAAATAAAACGCTACTTAAATCCAGGTGCTTTTAATCTTCGTAGTTGAAGGATACTGTGCAGTAATGAAAATTTAAAAACTAGTAACAGTAGCTTTGATTACAGGCCGTGGAAATACAAATGAAATTATAAAGCATAATACCGCTACGGAAATACACTGCGCTTTCCGCAGGCGGCTGATGAGCCTCCGACGTACAGGACGTACTAGTGTCGATGACGTCACAGGACGTGACGTTTGTCATCGACCTTGTGCTTTCGCACTGCGTTGTCTCACCGAGGCCTTTCCTCCCACAGGAGTCTCCGTGTATTTCCTTCGCTGGGTGTGCTTGGTAAACAGCTATGCATAGTTTGTTACTACTATCTCTATGGTTGATTGGAGCCGGAGGGCAGTCGACTCCTGTGGGAAAAGCACGTGTCTGAAGACCCCGCAGCGGTGATCTTTCCGCGAGGAGGCTGAAGCCGTGCCCACGGAAAGCGAACTGCCCGCAGGCGGAAATCAACGGAGCAGTAGCTAGGTTGACCGATAAATTATCAACCTAATTTACTGCACAGTTTATGGATATTTGGCAATAGCAAATTAGAATACAGCAAAAACAAAAAAGCAGATATCACAATTATGCGATATCTGCTTTTTTTATTTATTATTAAATCAACAGAGCATTCACTCTAGACAGCAATTTGCTAACCTCTCTTAGCACCTCTACCTCCACGTCTGGATTCCGTGTGCTTCTTTAAAGAGGCTAAACGGTCCTCAGAATCTTTTAGAAAACGATTAATTTTTGACTCAAAATTTTCTGTACGCTCCCGAGGTTGTCTTTGGCGTACTGGTCTTTCTTTTGCTTTTTTAATGGATAAACCGATTTTACCATCTTTCTCTACATTAATTACTTTTACTTTAATTTCTTCGCCAACAGTTAAATGTTCATTAATATCTTTAACATAATTATCCGCAACTTCACTAATGTGAACAAGTCCTGTTGTCCCTTTCTCTAACTCTACGAAAGCACCAAAATGAGTGATTCCAGTAACCTTTCCTTGCAATTTGCTGCCTACTTCAATCGACATAAAAAAAATGCTCCTCCTTGAATTTTTTTAAAGCTTTCCTTATTCCAGTATACGAATTCTACAAAAATATGTCAATAAGAGCGCTCCTCTTCCTCAGGTAACTGAAAAATTAATTCACCCTCTTTGGACAAAAAGTAATTTGTTCTAGCAATATCTAATATGTATTCTTCGTCGTTAAGCAAGTCAATTTCTTCCAATAAATTCTTCTTTTCCTTTTCAAGAACAGATTTCTGCTCAATTAGCTCATTATATTGTTCTTGTTTTTCAGCATGAAGTGATCGCTGTTTTATATGGTAACTTAATAAAAACCCAAAGGTAACAACAATGACCACGCTCGCAAATACTAACCGCTGAATCAACTTCTTCTTTCGACGACGTTTTCTTTCTAACTCTACATTGTATTTGTTCATATATTCGGATCTAATTTTTGCTACAGTTTTATTTGGTCTGGTCAATGAATGGTTTACCTCCTTTATCGATTACCTTTTAGCACATGTTCAAAAAAGGGATAAAAGCGATGCCGTGAAGCACCTAATACCACCTTTACCGAACTTTTTGAATAACCTCTTTTAACCATTTTTTTATTTTATATATTATTGTACTACAAAACGCAACTAATTTGGTAGCATTATTCCAAATTTTTTCAGGAATAAGCTTTCGAATGTAGGAAAAAAGTATTCGAAATGGGGATAGCAATATTTTTAATATAAATCGGAGAATACGATATAACAAATTACCAATGAAATAGACAATTCGAAGAAGAACTTCAATAATCCATCTGACCGGACGTATTACAAGCGTATTGATAATATTAATAATTCCCACAGTTATTGCGACTAGAACCTTAATGATCCATTCTAAAACCCGTATATAAATTGTTTTAAACATAACGACATATATGCTAAACCCTAGTAAACAGGCTAAGAATATATATACGCGTAACTCCCCGTCATTCACTTGGAATAGAACGAAAAAAAGGATCAATGTTTGAATAATCCAATATAAAATTTCTATAATAAATGTGACCACTTTTTTACTATTCCAAATGACAGAGATTCTCCGATAAGTTTCTGTAGCGAACCCCAAATAAATCCCACTCACTACCATAGAGATCATCGTTAATAACTGCGTACTTAACGTCATCTAAACAGCCTGCTAAACAGTCCTTTAGCTTTCTCCTGCTGTTGTTCATCTACATAAGTAAGCTCGTACACTTTTCCTTGAATCTGAACAATCCCTTCTTCGACATTTAAATTTTTAAGTTGTAAATTTTGACCACGAACAATTAAATATCCCATATTTGTTTCTAATAAAAACTCTTCATTGTCAAAACTATCAATTTCTTTTACACCATTGATTTCAAGCTCTTTTCGGTTGTTAATGCTCACACGATGTTCTTTTTGAACTGTTATATTTTCGACACGCTCATAATAATTCATCTTCGTCACCTTCCTTACTAAAATCTATGAAGGAAAGGACAAGGTTAGAACTATTCATCTCGATTAATTTTCTCTTCCTTTATTACTTCATAAAGAGTTGTCGCTTCTTCCTTTCTAACATGCTCTTTAACGGAAGTCACCTTTACTGTTACAACTGTTTGGCCAAAAGTTATTTCAATTTCATCCCCAGTTTCTACGTTAACGGAAGGTTTTGCAACCTGACCATTTACTTTAATTCTATTTTGTTCAGCAATTTGCTTAGCCAACGGACGACGTTTAATTAAACGAGAAACTTTTAAAAACTTATCTAAGCGCATATAATCACTCCTTTTTCTTCGCTTCATTCCAAAGTTGATCAAGATCAGTCAGCGACATTTGCTCCAATGACTTTCCAGCGAGTTTAACTGTTTTTTCAATTTCATTAAATCTAAAAATAAACTTCTCATTTGTTCTTCCTAAAGCTATTTCTGGATTTATTTGATAAAATCTACTCAGATTCGCCATAACAAATAAAATGTCACCGAACTCTTTCTCCATTTCATCGTAATTATCCTCTTTTTGTGCTTGTTTAAATTCTTCTACTTCTTCTAAAAACTTGTCCCATACATCTTCTACATTTGACCAATCAAATCCTACATGTGCTGCTTTTTTTTGCAGCTGATAAGCTACCTCAAGTGAAGGTGCATGGCGCACAACGGAATCCAACAAATGATCTTCGTTTCGCTCCTGTTTTTCCTCGCTCTTTAATTCTTCCCAACTTTTTTCAGTAGAGCCAGTACCAAATACATGTGGATGACGATGAATCATTTTCTCGGTGACGCTTTTAATCACATCATCAATGGTAAAATACCCATTATCTTCGCCAATTTGACTATGTAACATTACTTGCAGAAGTACATCACCTAATTCCTCGACAATTCCCTCATCATCCTTGCGATTAATCGCATCAATTAACTCATACACTTCTTCTACAGCGTATTGTCTTAGTGTTTCATGTGTCTGCTTTTTATCCCAAGGACAACCATGTGGCCCCCTAAGAGTGCGAATTACATCGCGTAATGTAGGAAACTGATGGGGTAATTGTTCTTTGGAAATTGGTGGGACATAAACACTGGTTAAATTGCTTAAAGTTACCGTACGATCTAATTCTTTAACTGGAACTTTTTGTATTTTTTCTTGTTGTGTTCCTACAGCTTCTATAACTACTACTTCTTGTTCAGGGTTTAAATCTTCCAAAAGGACGAGCTTTACTTCTGACGCAATAAATCTGTCATATACTTGGCAAAAAATAAGATGCTGCTTGTAATTTAATTCGTCTCGTTGAAAGGCGGTTGCATCGACGAACTGAAAGCCATCAATTGGGTCTATTTTCAAAGCAGTAAATAGATCATCAAGAAAACTTTGTCCACCTTCAATTTTCACTTCTACATCTTTTTGTGA
>NZ_JBPPZG010000253.1:0-2949 GCF_051918545.1 Pseudogracilibacillus amylolyticus (SeqCode)
TGTAGCTTTGATATAGCTAATTTTTCCTCCATTACAGGCAAGATCGGAATTAACATGGAGTTTCCCAAAGTCATAATGAGCGGAACGGAGGCAAGTGAAATAATTGCCCAACGTTTTTCAATAGATTGTTGATTGGACACTAAGCCTCATCCTTTTGCACAATAAGTACAATTATTATGCACTTGAAAGGATAAGTTATTCGCAAATTATTTGATATAGTTACGAGTGAAATTATGAGTTATCATGGAAGAGCATTTTTCATTTTATTTATGAAGATTAGACGCTTAATGAGCCACGAAAACCTCTAGAAGCATAGTAGGATTCAGCTCCATTATGATACAAAAAGACGTGGCCATAGCGACAGTCGCAAAAAAGAGCACCACCGCGTTCCCTAATATCGGCGGGTGTTTGTATCCAGCTTGACGTTTTTAAATCAAAATCTCCAAGTTCTTGTAATTGCCGATATTGTTCTTCCGTTAAAAGTTCAATGCCCATGGCAGTGGCCATATCCAACGCACTAGTTTCCGGCTTATACTTTTTTCTTGATTCCAGTGCTTCCCGGTCGTAACAAACACTTCTACGTCCTTTAGGGCTTTCGGCTGAACAATCGTAAAAAGTATATTCATCCGCCTTTTCATCATATCCAACAACATCCGGCTCGCCGCCGGTACTTTCCATTTCATTTAGCGACCAGAGTTTTTCTGGATTAGCTTCCAGTTTTGCTTGAACTTTATCCCATTCAAGACCTTTATGACGGTGACTATTTTTCTCAAAACGAGCTTTCAATACGTTGAGTAATTCTTCCCGTTGCTCTTGTGATAATTTTTCGCTCTTTGTCATGTTATTACCCTCCCTCATTTTTTCTAAAAAGCGGTTTTTTAACAGAATATCTAATTTTCAATGAACGAGATCATTTTAGAGATTTTCTATACACGAATTATAGCACATTTTCAGACAATTTAGATAAAAAAAGCTATCCCTTGTCTAAAGACGGGACGCCCTTTATAGGCTTTCTCGTTCGGAAAATTTGTAAGAAATCAGTTCTGATGTAACATTTTTACATCGTCAACAAAAACACTGTTACAATCGCTCCGATTACAACTAAAACAATATTTAATCCGAAATAGGCAAGTAAAATTGCGACAATCCCACCAATTATTCCAATATGAGGCTCTCCCTCAATAACAGATAGAATTCCTGGAAAAATTAAAGCACCGAGAGCTGCATATGGAATTGCTTGCAACCATCGATTCACCCAATCACGAAATAAAAATTTATCGACGACAAATGCTGGAATCACTCTAGGAATCATCGTCACAAGGGACATACCAATTATGATAAGTAAGATCATTACCTTTTCTCCTTTAGTAAGTAAACACCTGCTAAACCACCCAATAATGTACCAAACACAATTGCCCAACCGCTACTGACAAATTGACTTGCAATTACATTGATAAACATAGCTATAATTGCGATTAAACCGAGGCGTAATTCTTTTTTTACTGATGGAACAAGCAAACCAATAAACATAGCATAAAGTGCGATCCCCATACTCTGACTTAATTGCTCCGGGATCACTTCTCCTAACATTCCACCGAGGAAAGAGCCAAAAACCCAAGATAAATAGGCCGATAAATAAATAGCAGCATAGAAAAATACCGATTTCTCTTCTTTTGCCACTTCTTTATGAAGAGCAGATACTGCAAATGTTTCATCTGTTAAGCTAAGCGCTAAACCTGCTCTTCCTTTTAAAGAAATACGATCTCGAATTTCATTCATAAACGATAAACTCATGACAAAATGACGAAAGTTCAGTACAAAGGTTGCGACGATTATTTCTACAGCAGTTGCACCTGCCGCAATCATATTTGCTCCCATAAATTGACTTGCACCAGCATAAACGAGGGCACTCATCATCGTTAATTCAAAAATGGACATTCCGGATTGTGCGGCTAGCACCCCATACGTTAAAGCAACAGGAATATACCCTAATAAAATGGGGAAGCCAACTTGAAGTCCTTTTTGAAACATATAAAAAGATTGATTTCTTTTCTGTTGTGAAGCCTGCTCCAATCATGTACCCTCCTTACTGTTGTATATTGTTTATTCGTCTTGTTCTGTCAAAATTAATGGTCCATTTTTAGTAATCGCTAGCGTATGCTCATATTGCACGGAGCGCCCTTTATCAACAGTTCGAGCAGTCCAATTATTTTTATCCATTTTGCTTTTCCAAGTTCCCTCATTAATCATCGGCTCAATTGTTATCACCATACCTTCTTTTAAGCGAACACCTTTATTTGGCTGTCCAAAATGTGGTATATGCGGTGGTTCATGAATTGTCGGTCCGATACCGTGACCAGTAAACTCGCGGACAACAGAAAAACCTTCTCCTTCTGCATACGTTTGAATGGCGTGACCAATATCACCAATTCGATTACCGACTTGGGCTTGTTCAATTCCTAGATAAAGTGCCTTTTTGGTTACTTCCATTAATCGCTTTCCTTTTTCATCAACTTCACCGACTGCATAAGACCAAGCTGAATCTGCTAAACCTCCATTTAGATTTACAACCATATCTATCGTTACAATGTCTCCGTTTATTAGTGGTTTTTTCCGCGGAAACCCATGACAAATTTCATCATTTATTGAAGCACATGTAGCATACGGATACCCTTGAAATCCTTTTTGTTCTGGTGTAGCTCCATGCTTTTTTAAAAATTTTTCTACAAATTCATCGATCTCCATCGTTGTAATCCCAGGTTTAATCATTTTTGCAATTTCTTTATGTGTAGCTACTAGTAGCTTTCCTGCTTCTTGCATTTGGCTAATTTCACGCTTACTTTTTCGTGTAATCAACTAAGATACTCCCTTTCAACAGTAATTATCCATTTTTAAGTGTACCATAAAAAGACCTGTATTTTGAATGAGAACAATCGTCAGGCAATGAAC
>NZ_JBPPZG010000253.1:2959-5034 GCF_051918545.1 Pseudogracilibacillus amylolyticus (SeqCode)
GTTTCTCTAGTGGTTGGTTGATGTGTACCTCCACAGTGGACTTTCACCACCTAGATGGTCGCCATGCCTGGCGCACACATAAAAAAAGAGAGCTTCACACTCTCTTTTTTTGTAGTTCGTTTTCGTTTAGCAATAACCGTCGCCATATCCTCTGTCTGAGAATACTGCTCCAATAATGATCAACAGAATAAACAATACGACAATCAAAGCAAAGCCACTTCCGAAACATCCTCCGTAACCTTTATCGCTCATGTTAACCCCTCCCCATTTTTTAACAATCCATTATTTTGCGATGGATACCCATTCGCTTATGGTACATTTTATGTAATAGTAGGCTACATGTAAGGGCGATTAACCAGTTCCGAAAAAAGAGTTACTTTTTTAGCTAGAAATATTCAGAAACATTATATATTTTTCCATTTTGTATATTTACTTCATCCGTTAATATATTAACTAAAACTCCAGCAACCGCTTCCGTGTCAGACAATAAATTTTGCTTTTTGTAATCTTTAAAAGTATCAACATCAATGAACTGATCATAACTACTGGAGCGAATTTTTGCTTGCATTTCTGTATCCATTACACCTGGGCTAAAGGCGAATATTTTATTTCCGGTTTTCAATTCCTCTTGTTCTAATGCAACAGCCTTTGTATACATATTTAAACTTGCTTTCGAACTGCAATAGGCACTCCAACCAAAAATTGGTCGATTCGCTGCACCACTCGTTATATTCACTCCGACAAATGGGATATTTTCATCACAAAAACGTAAGAATGAATTTAATAATACCATTGGTGTAACGATATTTACTTGAAAGTGGTATTCCAACTCCTTTGCATCTGTTTGGGTAGCTTGATTGATGGGCGACAAAACTGCAGCATTATTTACAAGATACATTTGAGATAGCTTATGTTCGGTTAATTTTTCTTTTATCTCTGCAATCAACTTAATGGTTTGCTCAGCATTCCCTAAGTCACAGCTGAAATGGGTAAAAGTAACATCATTTACCTCTGCTAATTGTTGTAACTGATTATTTGGGGTGCGGGATACACCGTATACATGAATCCCCGATTCCAGTAAAAATTCAGCTGTAGATTTCCCAAGCCCTTTAGATACTCCTGTTACAATTGCAATTTTCAATATAATCCCTCACTTTTAAAATGGATCACAGATAAAACATTCCTTTCTAAAACGAACTATTACTGAATCAGGTAGCAAATGAAAAAAACTAAATTTAATCACAGCTAAGGAAGAATGACTCGACCTAAAGATGTTGAGTCGTTTGTCAAGATGTCGAGTCATTCTCAAACATGCGGAGTCGTGGGACAAGACGTCGAGTCATTCTTAAACATGTTGAGTCGTGGGACAAGACGTCGAGTCATTCTCAAACATGTTGAGTCGTGGGACAAGACGTCGAGTCATTACCCTAGATGTTGAGTCGATTTATAACATATATAATCTTATATTACCGTTTCGAGATGAAGCATTAAAAATTCTTCAATTCGAAACATCATTCAACCCCGATAGAAACATATTGTGTTTCCAAAAATGCATCCATTCCTTCATGGCCGCCTTCTCTTCCAATGCCACTTTCTTTCATTCCACCAAATGGGGCTTGTGCCGCGGATGGCATTCCATCATTCCAGCCGACGATTCCAAAATCTAGCTTCTCAATTAATTTAGTTCCACGTGCAACACTTTCTGTAAAGACATAGGCAGCTAAGCCATATTCTGTGCTATTGGCAAAATCAGCCGCTTCTTCGTCGTTTGCAATTTTTTGAATTGGAGCTACAGGGCCAAACGTTTCTTCCTGCATAATGATCATGGATGGATCAATATCTCGAAGTACTGTCGGCTCATAAAAAGTTCCGGTACCTTGAATACGGTTTCCACCTGTAACCAATGATGCTCCTTTTTTAACAGCATCTTGCACATGGCTGGCGACTTTTTCTAAGCCATCTTCATTGATCAGCGGCCCAATGTCTACTCCATCCATTCCGTCTCCCACTTTTAATTGTTTTACTTTTGCAGCAAATTTTTCTACAAATTGGTCATAAATTCCTTCCTGTACATA
>NZ_JBPPZG010000254.1:0-4966 GCF_051918545.1 Pseudogracilibacillus amylolyticus (SeqCode)
CCTTTTGTCCAATAAATCCATCCCAGCGAAGGAAATACACGGAGACTCCTGTGGGAGGAAAGGCCTCGGTGAGACCACGCAGTGCATAGCACAAGGGGGCTCAACAGCCGCCCACGGAAAGCGTAGTGTATTTCCGTAGCGGTATTCTGTTTTGTAGCTTTGTTTTTATTTCTACGATGGAAATCAACGAAGCTGTAACTAGTTTTAAATTTTTATTACTCAACCTTCAACTATGAAGCATAGAAATATAGTTTAGGGAAAAGTTAAGACAAAAAGACAAAAACTTGTCAAAATTTGTTTGTCTAAAAATGTTGACAATTGAAGCTAATTTGCTATGATAAAGAGGTAAATTAACAATATTAAAATTATGATGAAGAAGATACATTTATTATTTTTAAGACTTTTAGAGAGCTAGTGGTTGGTGGAAACTAGTGCTTAAAATAATAAATAGCCCTTACTGAATAGACGAATTGAACGTGAGTAGATTCGTTCGTATGTGTGCGTTAAACACCTAACCAACGAAGACTGTTTATTTTTGCAGTGAACAAGGGTGGTACCGCGGAAAAATATCTTTTCGCCCCTTATATATTTAGGGGTGGAAAGTTTTTTTATTTTATTAATGTTTCACCATTATAAAAGGAGCTGTGCATCAAGATGTGAACCATTATGGATTCCAAACTCATAGGGGATATTGAAACCAGTTGATATGTAGAAAATTTTTAGTATGTTTGAAATTGATTGAAAAAGCTTAGGCGAAAATCAAATTAGGGCAAGGGGTAACCCAACAGCATGTGCATATTTCACTAAAACTGCTTAAACTACATTTAGACCCCAGAGGAACGAGGAGGAGAAAAATGGCTTTTAAAATATTAATTAGTGACCCATTAAGCGAGGATGGTATTTTTCCATTAAGAGAAGCTGACAACATCGAAGTAGAAATTGATACAGGTCTATCACCGGAAGAACTACTAAATAAGATTGGTAATTACGATGGTTTATTAGTTCGTAGTCAAACACAAGTAACTCGTGAAGTGATTGAAAAAGGACATAACTTAAAGGTGATTGGTCGAGCAGGTGTGGGTGTCGATAACATTGATCTAGACGCTGCGACAGAAAATGGGATCATCGTCGTAAACGCACCAGATGGAAATACAAACTCTGCTGCGGAGCATACGATGGCAATGATTATGTCATTAGCGAGAAATATTCCACAAGCATATATGTCCATCAAAAACAAAAAGTGGGATCGTAAATCATATGTCGGTATTGAATTACGTGATAAAACACTTGGAATTGTCGGGCTTGGACGAATTGGTGCAGAAGTTGCACGGCGCGCTAAAGGACAAAGAATGAACGTTATTGCATATGATCCGTTCTTTTCAAAAGAAAAAGCAGAAGCTATGGGAATTGGTTATGGTACATTGGACGAAGTGTTAGAAGCGGGAGACTTTATAACCGTTCATACGCCGCTCCTTAAAGAAACACGCCATATCATTAATAAAGAAGCCTTTGCGAAAATGAAAGATGGTGTTCGTGTCATAAACTGTGCACGTGGCGGTATTATTAATGAAGATGATCTTTATGAAGCAATCGTTAATGGAAAAGTAGCTGGTGCTGCACTTGACGTGTTTGAAGAAGAGCCGGCAATTGACCATAAAGTGCTTGAATTAAATGAAGTAATTGCAACTCCTCATCTAGGAGCTAGCACAGTAGAGGCGCAAGAAAATGTGGCTATAGATGTCAGTCATGACGTAGTACGTATCCTATCTGGTGGGCTTGCAAGAAACCCGGTTAATATACCTTCTGTACCGAGAGAAGTAATGAGAAAAATTGAACCATATTTCTATCTTTCGGAAAAGCTTGGTCTATTCTTAGCTCATTTAGCAGAAGAAGCTATTGAAGAAATTAACATTAATTATGCCGGAGATTTAACAGCACTCGAAATTGCTCCACTTACTCAGAACACATTAAAGGGCTTATTAAGTCGCTATTTAGGAACACATGTTAACAATGTGAATGCTTCTTATTTAGCTGAACGAAAAGGCATTACGGTACATGAAAAGAAAACATCCGCAGCTCGCGGTTTTACAAATTTAATTACAGTTGAAATAATTACAAAATCTAAAAAACAAAGAGTATCTGGAACATTATTAAATGGTCTAGGCGCACGTATTGTAAAAGTGGATGATTACAGTATGGACGTTATTCCTGAAGGTCATTTAGTGTTCGTTCACCATGTTGACCAGCCTGGTGCAATCGGTCGTGTCGGTAACTTACTTGCAGAAAATGATGTAAATATTGCTACAATGCAAGTTGGACGTAAACATATTGGTGGCAATGCGATTATGATGCTTACGATTGATCGCCCTTTAACAAAAGATGAATTGGCTCAAATCCGAGCTATGGAAGGATTCGATCGGGTTACAACTGTAGATTTATAATACAACTGCTTGAATTGATGTCGATCAATTCAAGCAGTTTTTTTGGTTAGAAAACACTGCTATTTACTCATTAAGCGGATGCTTTAAATTATTACTGTATTTCGTTAGAGTAAATTACGCACTGTCCCCAGTGTAACTTAACAGATAACTGACAAAAATTTAGTATGGATAACAAAATCCCTTCACCTACATCTATTTAACCTACTAGTTCATTTGCCTTATTTTTCTAAAAAGGGTTGCAAATTTTATTCTTAACTGTATAGTATTATTAAACAAAGTAATTTTATATGATTAATATAAATAGGTGGTTATGGAATGACGAAATCAATTATTAGTTTGTCTAATGTTTGTAAGTCGTATAAACGAAATAACCTAAAAAAACAAGTTATAAAAGATATATCTTTTACAGTTAAAAAAGGAGAGGTTGTAACCTTACTTGGAGAAAGTGGTTGTGGAAAAAGTTCTATATTAAACCTAGTAGGAGGGTTTACATTTCCAGATGAAGGTAAGGTATTGGTGAATGAAAAAGTTGTTACGAAGCCAGAAAGGAATTGTATTATATTATTCCAACAACATAATTTACTACCTTGGCGGACAGTGCTTGATAATGTGGTTTTGGGGTTGAGTGGCGAAAGTAAGTTAAAGCGTGAAAAAGCGATAAAGGTATTGGAACTTGTCGGTTTAAACGCATATTTAACTAATTATCCTCACGAACTATCAGGAGGAATGCAACAACGTGTAGCGATTGCCCGGGCATTTGCAATGCAGCCAGATGTTATCTTAATGGATGAACCTTTCGCCGCATTAGATACGTTTAATCGTTATCACTTACAAGATGAATTAATTCGGATGCAAGAACAGGAGCAACTTACTATTTTACTCGTGACACATGATATTGATGAAGCGGTATATTTGTCTGATCGAATTTTAATTATGAGTTCGAATCCAGGAGAAATTTATCAAACGATATCAATTGATTTACCTAAACCACGTAGTAGATCAAATGATGCCTTTCACTATTACAGAAGCAAAATTTTTGAAACATTTAAGCTAAGTAATGAAGTGAATAAGCCGGAGTACTTTATATAGGGAGGGGGTGCATTTTGTCCCAAAAGCCAGTCGTTTATTGGTTTTTATCAATTTTAATATTATTATCTGCCTGTAATGGAAAGGTGCAACAAACTTCATCAACGAAACCTGTTATAAAGATTGGTTATCTGCCTATTACTCATGCTGCCCCTTTGTTTCTCGATTCATATACAAATGAAGGAGACGACAGAACGTATGAAGTTGAATTAATTAAATTTAATTCGTGGCCAGATCTAATGGATGCTTTAAATGCAGGAAGAATTGATGGTGCGTCAGTGTTAATCCAATTAGCGATGAAAGCAAAAGAAAAAGGCATAGACCTAAAAGCAGTTGCTCTTGGTCATCAAGATGGAAACGTTTTAATATCTTCAAAGGATATCAAGACTGTTAAAGACTTACAAGGTGAGACGTTTGCTATTCCACATACGTATTCAACACATCATTTATTATTAAATGAATTAATACTTCAAGAAGGACTTACCTATGATGATGTGAATATTGTTGAACTTCCGCCTGCTGAGATGCCGGCCGCACTTGCCGAAGAAAGAATAGCCGGGTACGTCGTTGCAGAACCGTTTGGAGCATTGGCAATTAACTTAGATGTTGGAAAGGTACTTGCTTTTTCCGAAAGTTTTTGGCCAAATTCGTATTGTTGTGTGCTCGTGTTACGGGGTGATTTTATGGAAGAAAATGCGGATGTTGCAAATGTTTTTATGAATCATTATGTTGATGCCGGCAAACGAGCTCATAAGAAAGAAAAGGATTTAGACGATGCATTAAATCAGTTTATGAATGTAGACCAAGAAGTTTTAGATCTTTCACTTGAATGGATTTCTTTTGATTCTCTTCGAATAGAGGAAGCAGAGTACAACAAATTAAGAAACCGTGTCATTCAACTTCAGTTAATGGAGTCACCACCGCAATATGAAGAGTTTGTTGACAATAGCTTGATAGATGGGGGGAATGATGATGACTAAGATTAATAGGATGAGGTATTTTTTATGTAGCATTATTATATTAATTGTTTTTTGGCAATTGATTGTAGCGATTGGTCAATATGAAGAAGCTTTATTTCCAGGACCTTTCGTAGTCTTCCAAGCGATAGTTGAATTGTTTTTGGACGGTTCGTTATTCATTCATTTGAAAGATAGTATGTTTCGATTTACGATTGGCTATTTACTTGCGGTTTTCCCAGCTATTATTTTTGGTTTAATGCTAGGGAGAAGTAGAAAATTATGGGCTGTTATTGATCCAGTCGTTCAAATATTACGGCCTATTTCACCTGTAGCATGGTCACCGTTTATCGTATTATGGTTTGGAATTGGTAATATGCCTGCCATTGTAATTATATTTATCGCAGCTTTTTTTCCAATTCTTTTAACGACAGTTAATGGGGTCAGGAATATCGATGTTCATTATCTGAAAATAGCTGCAAA
>NZ_JBPPZG010000255.1:0-4954 GCF_051918545.1 Pseudogracilibacillus amylolyticus (SeqCode)
GGAAAGGCCTAGGTGAGACAACGCAGTGCGTAGCACAAGGAAGGCTCATCAGCCGCCCGTGGAAAGCGTAGTGTATTTCCGTAGCGGTATTTTACGTCGCAACTTTGGTCAGATATTTGCAGAGCAAATTAACCTAAGTTACTGCGCAGTTTATGGATTATACCTAAAACAAAATCGTATTAGTAATAACCTTATTTTTCAGTTACCAAAGTTTGTTCCAATTTCTTTTGAATCTTTTTTATTTCTTTACTTGGAGGTGTCAAGCTAATGATAATGTCCCCTTTATTTGGATGGACTCGCATATCCTCTGCATAAAAGTACATTTGTCCAGTTGGTTTTATAAAATAAAGAAACACCGACTCTGCATCTTTTTCTTCTTTATAATCTTCATATGTGAACTGATCTGTAAGCGTCGTCTGTCTAAAAACATACCCATTAGCTATTCTCTCATTTAATTCATCTAAGGAAACTTCTTCTTTACATAAAGATCTTCCACCTACACGACCGACAATATCTTTATTATTCTCATTCTCATTTGGATCAACCTTAAATACATTCGTACGACCATATTCAGGCATAAATGTTGTACATACTAATGCGTTATAAGAATGATAATTTGTTGCAGCGATAATAAAGTCATATGGTATTGTATCTAAATTATATTCTGTCTGTTCCGATAAAATCTCGCCATGATAAAAAGGAACTCCTCCTGTTCTGGCATATCGTAAATTTTCCCAAGATGAATCAACAATAAGGACAGGAGAACCACTTTTTATAAATGATTTTGCAAGGTCAACAGTAAACGGATTACTTCCAACGATTAATATTCCCGGTCTGCCCTCAAGTGATAAATTGAGTTTTTTTGCCAAAGGTCCTAACGAGAATCCGTGAGCTACAACTGTGAAAAACACTAAACCAAATGTAAGTGTCGTCAGTATCGCTGCATCCTGAAATCCTGCTTCATCTAAAATTGTCGCAAAATAACTTGATACTGTTAGCGCAACAATTCCTCTAGGTGCTATCCAACCGACGAGCGTTTTTTCCTGCAAAGAAAGTCCTGTACCTATCGTTGATAAAAAGATCGACAGTGGGCGTACAAGAAACATCATAAATAGTACGTAGCTCAAAATGTTGAGACTAAATATTTGCATGATTATTTCCATCTTTAATGAAGCTGCAAGCATGATAAATATTGCGGAAATAAGCAAGATCGAAACATTTTCTTTAAAATGCCTAAAATCATTTAATGAGCTGATTCCTATATTTGCTAGCGTCATCCCCATCGCTGTAACAGATAAAAGCCCTGTACCATGTACCATCTCATCTGGTAACGTGAAGCAAAAGATAACGACTGCAAATACGACGGGAGATTTTAAGAATTCAGGTATATAACCAATTTCAAACATCCATCCAATGACTCTTCCACAAAACCATCCGAAAAATGCAGCAAAAGCCGAAGCTAAAAAGAATAATAATAAGGTCGAACCATTTTTATCACTTATTGTAAAAAACGTAATAATTTCAAAAGCAAAAACTGCAAGTAATACCCCTATAGGGTCGACAATAATTCCTTCCCACTTTAAAATTTTTGCCGGACGTGGTTTTAATTTAGATTGTCGCAAAAGTGGCATAATAACTGTTGGACCTGTCACAATGAAGAGCCCACCTATAACAAAAGCAACCTCCCAGGAGAGCCCAGCCATATAATGAGCTGTTAAGGAACCCAATATCCACGCAATAAATGCACCAACTGTTGCGATACGAAATACAGGTTTTCCCAACCCTCTTAGTTCTTTGAAGTTTAAATTCAGACTTCCTTCAAATAAAATGATTGCCACCGCAATAGAAATAATCGGATCATATAATGCTCCAAAACTTTCCTCTGGATTCATAATACCGAACACAGGCCCAATCAATAGCCCTGAGATAGACATAATGACAATTGCTGGTAAGCTGTATTTCCATGCTAACCATTGTGATAAAATCCCCAAAAATCCAATTAACATTATGACAAATAAAAGGGATAATTCCATTTGATATGCTCCTTACATTTGGCATTTTTTTTATTCAAAAAATAGATATAGGGAATATTGTAACAGGAACAAATGGAATGTAAAGTGTCAAACAAGCATTAATTCTATTCGGAAAATTTATAAAAAACTGCTTCCTTAATTCCTCTAAAAAATATTAGAAAACTTGGCTTATCGCTAAAGTAAACATGCCCTCATCACTAGGGGTATGCCGACGGTTAGGCAGAGAGCCTGTTTTTAGTCGGCCTTCCTGGCGAAAGACAGAGGTGATGTTGCACTTATGCTAAGTAAGTGCAAGCCTTGGCGAAAGCCTAAGTTGTACTTCAAAAAAAGAATCCACAGATTATGGATTCTTTTCATTTACATACTATTATAAATTAAATGCCCAAGCTCCATTACGGAATACAGCCTCACGAGTGCCGTCTTCTTTTACACCATCAATGTCCATTTCATTAGAGCCAATCATAAAATCAACATGAACCATACTATCATTGATTCCATTTTGGTCCAACTCTTCCTCGTTCATATCCGCTCCACCTTTTAAATTAGTTGGATATGCTTTTCCTAGCGCGATATGACAGGAGGCATTTTCATCAAATAACGTGTTAAAAAAAATTAACCCAGATTGAGAAATAGGGGATTCGTCTGGCACGAGTGCAATCTCTCCAAGCCTGCTTGAACCTTCATCATTTTCAAGTAAATGTTTTAATACATCTTGCCCTTGTTCTGCCTTATAATCAACAACTTCTCCGTCTTTAAACGTTAGTTGAAAGTTGTCAATTAACGTTCCGCCGTAATTTAAAGGTTTCGTACTTGATACAGTACCATCCACATTATATTTATGAGGGGCAGTGAATACTTCTTCCGTTGGTAAATTAGGATTAAAAACAATTCCCTTTTCAGAAACCGCAGCCCCACCTTGCCAAATATGACCTTTTGGTAAACCAACTTCTAAATTTGTCCCCGGTGCTTTTAAAATTAACTTCTCATATTGCTTTTCATTTAAATATTCATGTGCTTTTTGTAAGTTATTATTATGTTCATCCCAAGCAGCAACTGGGTCATCTTGATCGACACGTACCATTTTAATAATTTCATTCCAAAGTGATGCAACAGCCTCTTCACCCGTTTGATTAGGGAATATTTTCTTAGCCCATGCTTGTGTCGGTATTGAAATAACCGTCCATGTCACTCGATCGTTCATCATATATTCTCTAGAGTTTTTTAAAGCTATGCCTGCAGCTTTACTCGCTTTTGCAATCCGATTCGGATCAACTTCATTCAACAAATCAGGATCTGTAGCATGAATTGAAACAAATGCAGCACCTTCTTCGGCAAAAGATTCCTGCATTTCTTTACGCCATTCAGGGAAGGTTTCCATTACTTCCTCTGCGGCATTTGTATACTTCAACTTCGTGATTGTATCATCTTCCCAATTAATATGAACATTTTTGGCTCCCAAGCCATATGCTTTTTCAGCAAGAATTCTTGCAAATTCAGCCCCTTCTACAGGAGCTGTAACAAATAAAGTCTGATTCTTTTGTAAGTTAACACCTTTTTGTAGCGTAATATCAGCATATTTTTCTTGAATGATTCGGTCTACCATTCTAAAGCACCTCCAATTAAAATTCTGCGCTAAATAATTTTGCCATCCGTTGCGATTCTTTCTTTCTTTCATTTCGACGTTCTCTTCTTAGTTCCGCACCTTCATACAACATTTTCTCCATTTCAGTTTCTGGATAAATTCGTGGAACAACATCCGGTTTGCCATTTTCACCAAGTGCAACGAATGTTAAAAAAGCCGTTGCACAAACGGTCTTTTCTGCTGTAAGTAAACCTTCTTTTACTACTTTAACAAACACTTCCATAGAGGTATTATGTACGGATGTAACAAATCCTTCGACACAAATTGAATCTCCAACCTTAACAGGATGTAAAAAATCTACAGAATCTGTAGAGGCTGTAACGACGGATTTCCTTGCATGTCTAACTGCTGATATTGCAGCAACGTCATCAATATGTGCCATTAATTTTCCACCAAACAAAGTTCCATAAGCATTTGCATCTGGCGGAAGAATTTGTGCAGTTTTAACCGTTCTTGAATTTGAACAAGGTTTCTTTTCCATAAAAACATCTCCTTATCATGCGTGTCTCCATTATAATGCATACTTATAGAATAGGGGATAATAAGCGCGAAATCGATTCTTTAAATTTAATTCCGATGGATCTCTGTTCATAAAGACTCTTTGTCATTTGGGTTGAAACTAATATATCTTTTTTAAATACCTCCACTAACTTCTCCGCAATATCCGCATCATACATAAAAGAATTCACTTCAAAATTTAACCGAAAACTTCTCACATCAATATTGGCAGTCCCAACCGAGGACAATTTCCCATCAACTACAATTGTTTTCGCATGTAAAAATCCATTTTGATATAAGTATACTTCAGCACCCTCATTTAGTAATTCACCGATATGTGATAAGGTTGCCCAGTAAACAAACATGTGATCCGGTTTATTCGGTATCATAATTTTAATTTTTATTCCAGAAAGAGCAGCGATCCGTAGAGCATCCATTAAACTTTCATCAGGAATAAAATAAGGAGTTTGAATATATACATATTCTTTCGCAGACATAATCATTTTTATGTATCCATACTTTATTTGTTCCCACTCATGATCAGGCCCACTGGAAACAATTTGTATACCTACATCACCTTCTTCGCCCCCAATAAAATAACGATCTTCATACGGTATATGATCTCTAGACGCTTGGTTCCAATCCAATATAAATCTCGTTTGCATCGTTTTAACCGCATCACCGCATATTCTTAAATGTGTATCGCGCCAATAGCCAAATTTTTCAGACCGCCCTAAATACTCATCACCTATATTAAAGCCACCTATGTAGCCAATTTCTC
>NZ_JBPPZG010000256.1:0-4939 GCF_051918545.1 Pseudogracilibacillus amylolyticus (SeqCode)
AGACCTGAACTTGCGGAAGAATGTTTCCGATTGATCAGCTGGACCACTCCGATAATAATTAAAATAAGCGGCCACCAATTAGAGAATAACTGCGGTAAATCAATAATGCTAGCTTGTTGCAGAAAAAAACCTAAACCAAGCAAGAGAAAAAGCACGCCTAACCATACTCTTCCCGACATGACATACCTCCTTCCATTACCGTACACAATGATATAATTCGGATTGACTACAGTATTTTAGATTTTTTGTCCATCTTCCTACTCATAATACGTATCAAACAGATTGTTTATGTTTGCATGATGAAGGAACATTTCTAACTCGCTAAAGCTTCCCTCAGAATATACTCAATTTTACCAGTATAAAGTTATTTTTCAACTCTTTCGAATATTTATTCCTTGTCTAATACAAACGGTGTAAGAGAATTGCACCGAAGAGCACATTAAGAAAAGGATCAGAACCAGCAATTATTAAAAGAAAGAGCTTATCCTCTACCGCGTCAAGAGGGGCCGTACAACAAATTATATCGATATGATCGCCTACCTGTTGAAGCATGACGATATTCCTTATTACTGGATGGCGGAAAGCTCGGAAACAAAACATCAATATGAAAAAGATGACGGTAAAGTGAAAATCAGTACAATCGATTCAAGTAAAGGGCTCGATTTTCAAGCTGTTTTCATTGTAAATGTAGACAATATGCCATTCCCGCTGGAAGAAGATAAAGAACGTGAGGCATCCTTGTTATATATTGCAATGACTCGAGCGCAAAATTATTTAACTGTTAGTTATTCGAATGAATTGGAATTTACTGATTACTTTGATCGGGTGTTGGAAGAGAGAGAAGAAACGAAGAAGGTCTTGGAAATGCAGTAATTTAATCCGTGACTTTTTGAAGATAGAGATTAGTTCCCGATTGCTATGTAATTAAAGTCATTTGCGAGACACTTAGCTTAACTTGTAGCTAAGTGTTTCGTTTTAAAAGGGCTCATCGTGACGCCTTTAATTGCGTTTTTTAATCATTGATTTATCTTTGCACTTGATATCAATTGTTAGCATTTGTATGAATAGCTGATATAATATAAGTATGAGATTCAGAAAATCGGAAACAACTAAAGCGAGTGAGCATATAATGTACTTAAAAGATATGGAAAGAAGGGTTAATATGAAAGAACGGTTAACGATTCGAAAAAGAGGACAAATAACTTTACCAAAATCATTTATAGAAAAGTTTGGCTTACAAGAAGGGGATTCACTGGAGCTAGAAATCCGGGATAATGGAGATATTACGGTTGTTCCTATGGTTCAAATTCCCGCAAGTCAAAAGTGGTTTTGGACGGAAGAGTGGCAACAAGGAGAACGGGAAGCAGAAGAAGATATTAGAAGTGGCAATATCAAAAAATTCGATAATGTACATGACCTTATTGCAGAATTAGAAAGCGATGATTGAGTAAATGATCATTGAACGTACAAATCGCTTTAAAAAAGCATATAAAAAGTTAGATAAACAATCACAAAAAATAATTAATCAGGCTTTAATTTTACTGGTTGATGATATAGCTCACCCGTCGTTAAGAGTGAAGAAGATGAAAGGGTACCATAATCCAGACTTATGGGAATTGAGTGCGAATATGGATTTAAGAATAACCTTTGAATTTATTAAGCCAAATACACTCATACTGCGCAATTGTGGGCATCATGATGCGACTTTAAAAAATCCGTAAGATTGATACGGGGTTATGATTTTTATTTTAAAGCGGAGAATAATATTAAACATCCCATATTTAGTTACAAATTAAAAAGAGCACATATTCTTATTGCAAGTGCTCCTTCGTTATCGTTATAGGGATTCATTTAATATTTCTTTTACCCTTCCGACAGTTTTATCCTCTAACATCACTTTAATGCCGTGTGGATGTGTTGCTGAATTCGTGAGGATCTTAGCGACAATACCTTCTGTTGACTTTCCAGAACGCTGATCTTGCTTCTGCACGACTCTAACCCTTTTGCCAATTTGAACATTTTCTCTTTTATTTCCATCCATCTATCTCACTCCTTTACGTTGTTAGGCTTCATAATCATAACACAAATTGTCAGACCACCACGAACGGTTCCTAGTGTACTCGTCACGTAAAAGTGAACGCTTTTCGCTAATAAATGTTGGACAATTTTATCCTAATAAATGAAAGATTGATGTTTCAAAATTTATTGAAGTAACTTTTTAATGCCTCTCTTTCTGATGTACCTTCAAATAATCTCATAAATCGCCCTCTATATTTTAGAAGTTCTTCCTTACTTTTCACTAGGTTTGGAGGGTTATTTATTTTGAAAAGGTTATTATATTAAAGTGCTCCCTTCTTTCTGAATAAATCATCCTCTTTTACCAAAACTAACCGTGTACAGGTCTCTGTTAAATAACGGTTATTGTAGATGAGGAGATGAGTGGATGAAAGAGAGAATTATTAGGCTGATTTTGGTTATTGGGTTTTTATTTTGTCTTTATCTAACAAATACGAATGTATTACCTGTTAATGCGAATGAAGGAGGTTTGGAAAATGATTCGCAGCAACCACAAGGACAACAGGAGAACGAACTAGATAATCCAGAAGAAGATTTTCCTGACCTTCGTGGAGAACCTGAAAATCTTGAACGTGAACGCCAAGTTCCAGTTGATTTGAATATTTTACAGCAACGGTATCCAGATGTATTTTTTCTCCAGGGAGATTCAGGCCAAAACCAAGTTGCTTTAACATTTGATGATGGACCTGACCCCCGTTTTACAAATGATGTATTAAACGTCTTAGACCAGTACGATGTACCAGCAACGTTTTTCTTTTTAGGGTCGAGAGCTGCTGCTTATCCTGAAATTGTCACACGGATCCAAAATGATGGACATGTAATTGGGAACCATACCTACTTCCACCCTAACCTTGTCGATGAAGCCGACATTCCAACACTGGAGCGGGAAGTAATTCGAACAGAAGATGAACTTTATGACATTATCGGATATCGTACACATCTATTCCGACCACCATATGGTTTCTTATACGATGAATTAGTCGAACAGCTTGCGACAATGAACTATGCCATAATTGGCTGGTCGGTGGATTCCTTGGATTGGCAGGAAGATCCTCCAGAGGTCATTGCATCAAATGTATTAAATAACATACATCCAGGTGCAATTATTCTCATGCACGATGGTGCCGATTGGGACGGGGATCGCACGAATACAATTGAATCCCTTCATCAAATTATCCCTACTCTGCAAGAACAGGGCTATGAATTTGTCACTGTACCAGAGTTATTGCATATTCCATTCGAGAAATAGAAGAGTCCCTTCTATTTCTTTTTATTATTTGGCTTTGTTATTCTTCTCTCAAAAAACACCAGCTCCCTAAGCGAACTCCTTTATTATAGACAAATCAAACTTATCCTGTCTTGTTATTTTCCATTGATCAGATGGTAATAGAAGTCAAAATCAATTTCAACTGGCAACATGCAATAATTAATGAGCTTACACTTCATTTTTTTCATAAAAACCTAAAAGAGTTAATCTAGTATATCCACATAAGCATATAGACTCAATAAGTATACATTTTATTGAAAAATAATCAGGATAAAGTATTCAAATTTCTACATTTTTACAATTCCAATACAATCCTTTTTCCATATCCCTTATACTTATATATAATAGTGCGGTTTTTAGAATTACTGGCTTATATTATCGTGAAATGAGGGGATTATCATGGATATTGCTTTCCAAATAAGTCAACTGACAAGCGAAATTTCAAATTTCAACCAAACAATTCAAGCTAATAATGAGAAAATTAGGAGACTGGAAGATTCCAATATGAAAATTATAGGAGACCAAGATGAACTTAGTATGCAAAAGACCCATGTTAATCGACCGGAACTTTCAACTGAAACATGGTATGGCAAGTTCGCAAATGACTTTTTGGATAAAAGGGAAAATATTAAAAGTGAATACAATCAAATGATGAATACCCAGCTAGATATCCTTTAGAAAATATTTATAACGCAATCAAACAGTTAAAAAATGCGAATTCAAATCTTTCCGTTTCAATTGAATCGAATCGGCAACATATTAGTAAATTACGAGAAATGGAGGATGATTAACTATGCCAGAAATTAATATACAACCTGAAAAGGTGACTCCAGTTCTAAATAGTTTAAAAGCAAAAACAGAGGAACTAGAAATAACGAATCCAAATCCCGATTTTTCAACATCTAAGTTAGACTTCCTTGAAAAAATCCAGTCCATTGAAGAGAAATACTACCAAGTGTTAAATAACTATAAAACCGCATTAATAAAAGTCGAAACAAATGTGGAAGAAGCCGTTCAAGCATATGTGGAAACCGATGAAAATATCGCAAGCCAAATGGAATCTCTCCCTGTCAGATAATGGGGAACCATCGGTATAGTTAGTAGAGAAGGAGTTTACAAAATGAAAGTAATTAAGGTTGCTGAGGTTGTAAATGGGCTAGATGAGATCATCAAGATGAAAGAGAAGGAAAAGGAGCAATTTCTTAGTCTTCGCGATGAAATGAATAAAATCATTGATCTTAATGATGCATTGGAAGGGGAGGGTGGTAATGCAATTAAAGAACACTTTATGACATTGCATTTCCCGGCTGTCATTCTATTTAACTTGTTTTTGGAAGAATATATTAATGTTCTAAAGCAAATAAAGGGTTTAGTTACATCGTTCGAAAATGATAATGGTGTTGTACGCCAAGACTTCATTGAAAATGACGTGAACGACGGATTAACTAAACTCGATGATTTAACGCATGATATTATCAATAATATTAACAAACATTACGGGGAGATTAGTGACCTCGTTCCTTTTGATTCTGTGAAAACTACGAACTTTGATTTCCACCTGTCACGTGCGCGAATAATGATTCAAGATACACTCAC
>NZ_JBPPZG010000257.1:0-4930 GCF_051918545.1 Pseudogracilibacillus amylolyticus (SeqCode)
CTTATTAGTTGCTATACTATATATCGGCGTTTTTATGATTTTGTTGAGTCTCTTTTGATAATCCGATGAGGGAGAATAACAGTATTTTCTTCAACTTCTTCTTTATTCATATATTTCGTCAGTAAACGCATCGCTACTGCACCAATATCATACATTGGTTGTACAACAGTCGTTAACGTTGGGCGAACCATAAGCGAAATCCGTGTATTGTTAAAACCAAATACTTCAATATCATTAGGGACGTGAAGACCTTGATCTTGAATACCGTGAATTACACCTACTGCCATTTCATCGGTAGCAACAAAAATCGATTTTGGTTTAGGTGATACAGTATTTAATAACTCATTAACCGCTTCAATTCCCCCATTATATGTACATTCATTTTCAACAACAAAACTTTCATCAAAATCAATGGAAGATTCTTCTAGTGCCCGAACATAGCCTTTATATTTTAGACCATTCGACTGAATATGTTCGCCACCTGTAATTAGTGCAGGATGAGCATTTGTATCTTCAATTAACTTCTTTGTTGCCTCATAAGTAGCTGTTTCATAATCAATATTTACCGACGGCAATTCATTATTTTTATCATGAGTAGCTGCGAGAACAACAGGCACTTGAGCCGTTTTAAATTGCTGAATATGTTCTTCTGTAATTTCTCCACCCATGAACACAATACCATCCACTTGTTTTTCTAACATTGTATCAATCAAATGAATTTCTTTGTCTTTGTTTTGATCTGAATTACTTAAAATGATGTTATATTTATACATCGTTGCAATATCTTCAATTCCTCGGGTTAATTCAGAAAAGAAGGTGCTTGAAATATCTGGAATGATTGCACCAACAGTCGTTGTTTTTTTACTGGCTAATCCTCTTGCCACCGCATTTGGACGATAGCCTAATCGTTCAATTGTGTCGAGTACCTTTTTTCTCGTTGTTGGTTTTACATTTGGATTTCCGTTTACTACACGTGATACCGTAGCCATTGATACGTTTGCTTCTCTTGCTACATCATAAATTGTTACACTCATTTTTTAGCCACCTCCGACTAAACTAATAATTTTTATTTTACTAAATCTACCGCTTAAATAGCAAAGAGTCAGTTCATTTAGCAAGCAAATATACTTTTATAAACCAATTCTTCTTTATCATATCCTAGCTTGAATAAAAACACAAAAAATATACAGCTTAAGACATGTAGTCCTGCTGTATATTTTTAAATTTTTGACACTTCTACCCTTAACTTATTTAACAGTAGCCCCATAATTAGTAACTGCATTATAAAATTCATTAAACATATCGATATCCATTTGTTGCTGTGCATCTGATAATGCAACTGCTGGATCAGGATGAACCTCTGCCATGATCCCATCAGCACCGATTGCAATTGCAGCTTTTGCTGTCGGGATTAACAAGTCTCTTCGACCAGTTGAGTGCGTTACGTCAACTAAAACTGGTAAATGAGTCTCTTGTTTTAAAATCGGTACCGCAGAAATATCTAATGTGTTTCTAGTTGCAGTTTCATATGTTCTAATTCCACGCTCACATAGAATAATATTTCCATTTCCACGCGAAATAATATACTCAGCTGCATTTACAAATTCAGATATTGTTGCCGCCATCCCTCTTTTTAAAATAACCGGTTTATTTGCTTCCCCAGCTGTTTTTAAAAGTTCAAAATTCTGCATATTACGGGCACCTATTTGAATAACGTCAATATAGTCTTGTGCTTCTTCAATATCTGCAGGGTTAACAATCTCACTTACGACAGCTAGATCATATTCGTCCGCTACACGCTTTAAGATTTTTAAACCTTCAAGCCCTAATCCTTGGAAGTCATATGGAGAAGTACGCGGCTTATAAGCTCCACCTCGCAGTAACTTTAGTCCCTTCGCTTTAACTGCTTCAGCAACTTTAGCTACTTGCTCATAACTTTCAACCGCACATGGACCAAAAATAAATTGCGTATCCCCGTTACCAAACTGCACACCTTTTATATCAATAATCGTATCGGCAGCTTTTCTTTTACGTGAAACGAGTAGTTCTTTTTGATGGTCATCTTCTTGGATCTCCAAGCTGGCTTTAAAAATTTCTTTAAAAATATGTTCTACCGTTGCATTTTTAAACGGACCATCGTTATTACTGATGATATGATTTAACATATCTCTTTCACGTACTGGGTCAAAACGTCTTGTGCTCTGCTTTCCTTTAATCTCACCAATTTGTTGAACAATTTCAGCTCGTTGGTTGATTAAGTTAAGCAATTCTAAGTTCAGTGAATCTAGCTGATCACGTAGTTCTTGCATTGTTCCATTACTCATTCCAAACGACTCTCCTTGTAAATTTAGTAACAATTAGAACAATTATACCTAATAATGTTTTCTTTGTCACTTATTTGTATATATAATAGATTATATGTCTATTGGACTATTAACTCGATGAAAGGATACATATAGAATGAAGGACTACGTTTTTGCACTAGATATTGGAACCCAATCTGTAACAGGTATCTTACTTGAAAAAGTGGAAACTACATATAGAATAATAGATTTTTGTGTCAGGCAACATGAAGAAAGAGCCATGTTAGATGGGCAAATTCAAAATGTTGTTCAAGTGGCTAAAATTATTTCTGAAGTAAAATTGGAACTTGAAAAGAAACATGGATTATTAAACAAAGTGTGTGTTGCTGCAGCCGGACGAGCACTAAAAACAATCCAAGCCGAAAAAACATTGGAAATTAAAGATAAACCAATTACAAGTGAGGAAGAAATAAGACATTTAGAATTAAGTGCTGTACAACAAGCTTTAACTAACATAACAGAACAAAATAAAAGTCAGTTCTCTCATTACCATTGTGTCGGATATTCTGTTCTTCATTACAAATTAGACGACGAAAAAATTGGATCTTTTATCGACCAAGTTGGAGATAAAGCAACTGTCCAAATCATCGCCACATTTTTACCTAAAATAGTTATAGAATCCTTACTTGCTGCGCTTGAACGGGCTGAGCTAACGATGGAAGCTTTAACTTTAGAACCAATAGCAGCCATCCACGTGCTAGTACCTGAATCAATGCGAAGATTAAATGTAGCATTAATTGATATAGGTGCCGGCACCAGTGATATTGCAATTTCGAATCATGGTACAGTTATTGCTTATGGAATGGTTCCGACAGCTGGAGACGAAATAACCGAAGCCATCAGCGACCAATACTTGCTTGATTTTAAAGTTGCTGAAAAAACAAAACAAACAATTGTTAATGAACAAAGTGCTACCGTCCATGATATTTTAGGTATGGAAACAACAATCACTTATGAAGATTTGGTTATGCAAATTTCCGGTAGTATCGATGAATTAGCTCATCTGTTAGCGCAAGAAGTAAGATTATTAAATGGAAAAATTCCGCAAGCAGTAATGTTAATCGGCGGTGGTAGTCTGACACCAAAACTAAATGAAAAAATTGCAGAACACTTACAGCTACCATCTAATCGTGTTGCTGTTAGAGGGGTAGAAGCAATTCAAAACTTGGAGAAAAATGACAAAGTACCTACAGGCCCGGACTTTGTCACCCCGCTTGGAATAGCTATTAGTGCCACGCAAAACCCGTTACATTATATTTCTGTTTATGTGAACGAACAAATAACGTTTATGTTTGAAACAAAACAGTTAACGGTTGGAGATTGTCTCATTCAAGCTGGAATAGATATTAACAAATATTATGGAAAAATCGGACTCGCTGCAATTATTATGTTAAACGGAAAAGAAATGATCCTACGTGGAAAATACGGGGAATCGCCAAAGATTTTTGTGAACGAAAAAGAGGCAACCGTTGATCATCCTATCCGCCCCGACGATAAGATTACGATATCTAAAGGAGAAAATGGCACAAGTCCAAGCTATACAATTGAAGACTTAGTTGGAACGATTCAAGAAATTACTCTAACTTGTAATAGTAAAAAATACGTAGTAAAACCGACATATCTTGTAAACAATCAACCAAAAACGAAGGACTATATTGTGCAAGATAAAGATGAAATTATTGTTCAAATGCCAAAAACGATTCATGATTTCGTTAATCTATATTTAAAAGAAACGTTCAAGGATTCAAAGCCTTTTTATGTGAAAGTAAATAAGCGGACTGTGCAATTGCCTAGTGGTAGTACAAAACTACTTTTAAATGGTGAGCCTACCACTCCTTCTGCAATGATTAAATCCGGGGATGACATAGAAATAGTTCCTTCTGAAGAAGTTACTGTGAATACTTTATTAAATCAGTTAAAAAAGCCATTCAAGTATTCTATCACCGTATATTTTAATGGCGAAGCAGTGGAGCTTGTGCAGCAACAAGTCGAAATAAATAGAGGGAAAGAAAGCTTAGACGAAAATGCTATTTTACACGATGGAGATCAAATTACATTAGCAGATAAAAAAGTTCGCTCTTTTATTTTCCAAGATGTATTTCGGCATATCGATATTGATATGTCAAACGTAAAAGGAAATTATCAATTATTTCGAAATGATAAACCAACAAGCTTCCATGATAAAATCATCCATGGTGATCAACTGGAAATAAGATGGGATTAATTTTTCGGTTAAAATTGAGAAAAAGGTGACTCATACTGTGGTATGGAGTCACGAAACACTATGCGAAGTGGCGCGCACGTTATTTTGAGTCACTATTAGTATGATTGTTATGTTATAACAATAAAAAAGCTTGTAGAAAGATAAATTTCTCCCTACAAGCTTTTGTTTCTTATTTAATCATTTTTTTCTTCGGAATTTTCTTCTTCTGATGAAGTTTGGGCTATTTCTTCTGCTTGTACAATATTTTCTGCCTCTTTTTCCACTTCATCCTTTACATCTTTCGCATCTCTTTTTACTTTCTCTGCAATATCTTTTGAAAAATCTTTTGTTTTTTCCGTCACAT
>NZ_JBPPZG010000258.1:0-4901 GCF_051918545.1 Pseudogracilibacillus amylolyticus (SeqCode)
GTCTACTTTGATGTTGCTAGTGGGGTCAAAATCACTAGAAAAATCGATTTTTTGAAAACGCTTACTCCTGAACTTGCGCGAGAAGGAAAGATGATGAAAGAAGTTATCGCTGTATTTCAACATCTTCATCGGTCTAAAACTGTCATGAAAAATCGGTTTCACTTGTTTTCCTTAATGAATCATTATGAAGACCTTGTCATCAAGGTGAATCCGCTAATGATGGAAAAAGTTGCCCCTTTAAAGGATGATATATTGGAATTAAAAGAAGTGTATGAATCATTTGATGTGAAGGAGACCCCATGTCATATCGACACAGTTTCTGCAAACATTCTTTTAGATACTAATAAACACATATATTTAATCGATTGGGAATATAGTGGAATGTTTGATCCGATGTGGGATCTCGCAACACTATTTGTTTCGTTAAGTTTCACTGAAGAGGAAGAACTATTTTTTCTAAAACATTATTTAGAGCGTGAGCCTAGTCCAGAAGAAATACAGCGAATTTTGTTGCATAAAGTGTTCCAAGATTATTTATGGAGTTTGTGGACGATTTATAAGGAAGCCAAAGGCGATGACTTTGGTTCTGTTGCAATAAAACGCATAGAGCGGGCAGTGAATAATATTGTTCATTATAATATGACTTACAATCAGGATGATGTTGTGTAGTAAGAGTTAAGGAATTTTCCCATTAAAATAAAAAACCTCTCATAATTATTGCAAAATTAATCCATTCTACAATATGAAGGAGGTAATATTTATGCAACAATTACGCAACATCATGTCATCCAATGTTATTACGGTAAATGAGTCGCAAACTGTACAGGAAGCGGCAGCACTCATGAGCCAAAATAATATTGGTTCGATCCCTGTTGTAAATAGTAGCGGGCAGATGACAGGGATTATTACGGATCGTGATATTACACTTCGAGCAACATCTCAAGGAGAAGGTGCACAAACACCAATATCTCAAGTGATGACAGCTCAACAAGTAGTTCAAGGTTCACCAGAAATGGACGTACAACAAGCTGCTCAGTTAATGGCACAGCAACAAATACGTCGTTTGCCAGTCGTTGAAAACGGGCAAATTGTAGGGATGGTTGCTTTAGGTGATTTAGCAGTAGATAATTTATCGAATGAGGCTGCAGGAGAGGCATTGTCAAACATATCTACACCTTCAGAGCCCCAAGAGTAAAAGAAATATCAATTTAGTAAAAGAACGTTGATCATTTGCTGTTCAACGTTCTTTTTGCTTCAATATAGGGTCTGAGCCTTGTATGTGCTGAATTATTCTGTTTATCGCTGAATAATTGATGTAATGCGCTGAATTTTTACTGGAATCGCTGAATTATTTTTATAAACGACGAATTATGTATGTAAATCGCTGAATAACTTATTGATAAGTTAATTAATGGTATTCGTTTGCTATTCTAGTTTATACTTTCTGAAAAATGAGTATAATGAAGGTGACTTCAATTTCATAGAGGGATTATGATGCAGGATTATAAACAATTACAAAATGAAAATCTTTATTTAAAAAAGTTATTAGCTAAATTAATGCACAGTCAAGGTACAGGAAATTCTTCTTCTAAAATAATAACAAAAAAGTCTTCTCTTCAAGAAAAGATACAGCTTTTTAGAGAATTGTTTAAGGGACGTGAGGATGTTTATGCACTTCGGTGGGAGTCAAAAAATGGGGCTAAAGGTTACACTCCGGCTTGTGAATTTGAATGGAAAAAACCTTTATGCCAGAAGCCACATATAAAATGCAGTCAATGTCAAAATCGCAAACTCCTTCACTTAACAGATGAAGTATTGATTGATCATATTCGAGGAAAAAAGACAATCGGCATTTATCCATTACTACAAAATGGAACGTGTATGTTTTTAGTGATTGATTTTGATAAGGGGACGTGGAAAAAAGATGTGTTAGCTTTTGCGAAAACATGCGAGGATTTAAATGTTCCTTATCATATCGAAAGATCAAGGTCAGGTAATGGAGCTCATATATGGATTTTCTTTATGGAAGCCGTTACAGCTAAATTGGCACGCACTTTAGGGATGACAATTTTAAAAGAAACGAAGAAAAAGAACCCTGATTTTTTATTAGAATCATTTGATCGTTTATTTCCGAACCAAGATACTTTGCCGATGGGAGGCTTTGGTAACCTAATAGCAATACCGCTTCAAAGAGAACCCGGACGTAAAGGAAATAGTGTATTTATAGATGAAACTTTCACCCCTTATCCGGATCAATGGATGTACTTATCTACAGTTCGAAAAATGACAAAAACAGAGATTTATGGGGTCTTACATGCGCTAGATGAAGATGAAAAAATAGTCCGCGAGAAAAGTGACTCCGAATGGATCCCGATGCCAAAAGAAATTACACTTACTCTAAAAAACGGTATTCATATTACTAAATCAGAACTTCCTGCTACTTTGGTAAAAAAGATTATAGATATAGCTTCATTGAGTAATCCTAAATACTATCAAGCGAAACAAAATAGGTTTTCTACAAAAGGGATTCCCCGGGTGATCGACTGTTCAGAAGAACGACAGGAAAATTTAATTCTCCCCCGAGGTTGTTTCCAAGAGCTTTGTGATCTTTTGGAAGGATTGTCTATTAAAGTCAAGATTGAGGATAAACAGTATAGTGGAGAAGTTATCGATGCAAAATTTCATGGTACCTTGTCACTTCAACAAGAAGAAGCAATGCATACATTACTTAAACATCGACAAGGTGTTTTGTCTGCAACTACTGGATTTGGAAAAACAGTTTTAGCCACTGCAATCATTGCTAAAAGAAGGGTAAATACACTTGTTATTGTTCATCGCACTCTGTTAATCCAACAATGGGTAGAAAAAATCGCAGCATTTTTAAATATTCCGATTACCGAGGTTGGACAGATTGGTGGCGGGAAGAATAAAATTACTGGGAAAATAGATGTTGCTACAATCCAGGGATTAAATTATCGAGGGCAGTTAAAGTCATATATTAGCCAATATGGTCAAATCATAGTTGATGAATGTCATATTATTTCCGCTGTTACTTTTGAATCTGTTCTAAAGCAAATTCGCCCCCAATTTGTATTAGGTTTAACTGCTACCCCAAAAAGGAAAGACGGAATGCATCCGATTATTACGATGCAATGTGGCCCGATCCGATATAAGATTAATGCAAAGGAACAAGCGAAAGTTCGTCCATTTATTCACCACTTAAGCCCAAGGAAAACAAACTTTTTAACGAAGGAAACTGATTTCGCAAAAATTTGTGAAGAGTTGATCATAAATTCGCAAAGAAACGAACAGATTTTTGATGATGTTTTACATTCTTTGGAAGATGGAAGGTCTCCCATTATTTTAACTAATCGCCTACAACACTTAGAAATTTTAAGTGAAATGTTTTGCGGCTTTGCAAAAAATATCATTGTCTTGTCAGGAAATATGAAGAAAAAAGATCAAAATAAAGAGCTTGAAAAGTTACAAAAAATTTCCGAACGAGAAGAGCGCCTCATTATTGCGACAGGTAAATACATTGGGGAGGGTTTTGATGATGCTCGACTTGATACGCTATTTTTAACAATGCCAGTTTCCTGGAAAGGCACATTACAACAATATGTAGGGCGTCTTCATCGAGAATATGATGAAAAGCGGAAAGTACAAGTGTATGATTATGTAGATGCCAATGTTCCTCTTTTAAAAAGAATGTACGCAAAACGTTTAGCCGGGTATAAAACAATGGGCTATCGTACTGGTACGGAAAAGTCAACTACTGAACAAATGAGACTTTTTTAAAGCGTATATCCAATCTGAAAAATGGGAATTTTAACTAGTGAACAGCTTACTAAGGAGTGATTTCAGTGGGAGCAATTGAACGCGAAGGATACCTTTTTGAACCGGAGTATAGTGTTATCGAACAAAATGGAGCAATTCATGTTTACAAAGACGGGGAATTTTTAGAAGAGATCAAATTTTCCTTTTCGGGAAAATATCCTAATCCCGGTCAAATTGAACAGCTAGTGGATAATTATTGTGATGAGAGAAGGGTGTAATATTTGAATGAACTGGATTTTATAGTAAATCTGAATATTGTGCTCGTTAACAAAGTAGACTGCCATGAAGATAGTCTACTTTAAGTTTATGATTAAGAAAATTATTCTATTTAGTGAACCCCAGTTGAATAAAAGTGCTGACTTAACTTCCATTCCAAGTTGTTTCGAATTTCGATAGATTGTCTCCATTCAATGTATTGTATAGGACACACCGTACGTTTTTCCCTTCTTCATCGTGATTAACCGCAAGTCAAGGTCGTAAAACATTTGTTTCATATGTTCGTAAGCTTGTTTCATATCTTCGGCTGTTTGATCCCGCTTCTCAACGTATTCCGTTGCCTCTTTTGCTTGCCCGTTTTTGAACTATATGTGAAGTGCGTACGAATTGATTATGACTAAGAACCGATTGGAGTAAAAATAAGTTGCTCAAATCTTTTTCGATCGCTTCGCCTTCCGCATATGCCCCCATTGAAAAAACTATCATACCCTCTGTAAACTTCAATAATCATACTTTATTGTAGTTGAATATTGTTACTTTATCAGTGCTTCGGGGGTCTGTCTGCTTTAAACAAAAATGTTTTGCATAACAATATTTTACTTTAACTATATGTTGTATACTTATACTTATCCAAAAGGAGTTACTGGAAGGGGCTATGAAAATGAGTAATTATTCTTTAAATGAATTTATTAAATTAACAAAACAGGATGAAGAAGAAAGTGATTTTTTTGAATTGGAAACATCACGAATTTTGGAAGTGAATTTAACGGATGTAGTCTGGGCAAAGATGGGTTCGATGGTTTCTTATACAGGTCAGATCAAGTTCGAACGAGAAAGGGTACTTGAGC
>NZ_JBPPZG010000259.1:0-4866 GCF_051918545.1 Pseudogracilibacillus amylolyticus (SeqCode)
TTACGTGAACAGTTAAAAGCAATTCAGAAAGAACTCGGAGAAGGGGATGGAAAACTTAGTGAAGTTGACCAACTTCGAGAAAAAATCATGGAACGCAAGATGCCGGAACGAGTGTCTGCAGTTGCGTTAAAGGAATTAGATCGTTTCGAAAAGATTCCCCAAAGTTCAGCAGAAAGTTCAGTGATTCGAAATTATATAGATTGGCTTATTTCCTTACCTTGGCATGAAAAAACAGAAGATACGATTGAAATTGCACAAGCTGAAAAAATATTAGACGAAGATCATTATGGGCTAGATAAGGTAAAAGAGCGGATTTTGGAATATTTAGCTGTGCAAAAATTAACCAATTCGATTAAAGGTCCTATTTTATGTTTAGTCGGACCACCAGGTGTTGGAAAGACCTCACTTGCAAAGTCCATCGCACGTGCGATTAATCGTAAATTTGTCCGAATCTCTCTTGGTGGTGTACGAGATGAAGCGGAAATTAGAGGGCATAGAAAAACTTATATTGGTGCAATGCCGGGTCGGATTATTCAAGGGATGAAACGAGCAACTACAACTAATCCCGTTTTCTTACTTGATGAGATTGATAAAATGGCGAATGACTTTCGAGGAGATCCTGCCTCAGCAATGCTAGAAGTATTAGATCCGGAGCAAAACCATAATTTCAGCGATCATTTTATAGAAGAAACGTATGATTTATCGAATGTTCTATTTATTGCAACAGCCAATTATGTAAATAATATACCCGGTCCATTGTTAGACAGAATGGAGCTAATTTCAATTGCCGGATATACAGAAGTTGAAAAACTCCATATTGCAAAAAGACATCTTATCCCAAAGCAGCTAAAAGAAAATGGATTAAAAAAAGGCAACTTGCAAATTCGTGATGGAGCGTTACTGAAGGTGATTCGTGAATATACACGAGAAGCGGGAGTTCGTGGCTTAGAACGAACAGTGGCAACTTTATGTAGAAAAGCTGCTAAAATTATCGTTTCTGGGGAACAGAAAAGAGTCATTGTTACAGATAAAAGGGTAGAGGAATTACTTGGAAAGCCACTTTATCGCTATGGTCAAATGGAGCAAGAAGACCAAGTAGGTACAGCTACCGGGCTTGCATATACAGCAGTAGGCGGAGATACATTATCGATTGAAGTTTCCCATTATCCTGGTAAAGGAGAATTAATTCTAACTGGTAAACTCGGTGACGTAATGCGAGAATCCGCACAAGCTGCTTTTAGTTATATTCGTTCACGGGCTGACGAATTGAAAATACCTGCCGACTTTCATAAACAGTATGATATCCATATTCACGTCCCTGAAGGAGCTACACCAAAAGATGGCCCTTCAGCAGGGATTACGATGGCAACTGCACTTGTTTCAGCATTGACAGGTCGTGCTGTGAAACGTGATGTCGGTATGACAGGTGAAATAACATTACGAGGTCATGTGTTACCGATTGGTGGGTTAAAAGAAAAATCCTTAAGTGCTCACAGAGCAGGAATAACAACGATCATTATACCTGCAGATAATGAAAGAGATATTGAGGATATTCCTAAAAGTGTCCGTGATGATTTAACGTTTATAAAAGTGAAAAATTTAGACGAAGTTCTAAAACACGCTCTTGTGGAGGAGTCTGCTGATGAAAGTAACAAAAGCCGAGATTGAAATTAGCGCTGTTTCTGCAGCACAGTACCCAACAACGAACCTCCCAGAGATCGCCTTAGCAGGGAGGTCGAATGTAGGGAAATCTTCATTTATTAACCGGATTATTGGAAGAAAAAATCTTGTTCGAACTTCATCGAAACCTGGTAAAACACGTACTTTAAATTTTTATACAATTAATGATTTGTTTTATTTTGTTGATGTACCGGGATATGGTTATGCGAAAGTATCAAAAAAAGAGCGAGAAAAATGGGGTAGGATGATGGAGGAATATTTTGAAACACGCGAGCAGCTCCAACTTGTCGTGCTCATTGTTGATATTCGTCATCAACCTACTACCGAAGATCTGCAAATGTATGATTATATTAATTATTTTGAAATACCACTGCTTATTATAGCGACAAAGTTAGATAAGGTCGCAAAAAATAAACGTACTCAACATGTAAACCAAATAAAAAAGGCTTTCGGTGAAAATGATGCTATTACAATTATCCCGTTTTCGTCGGAAACTAGTGAAAATAAAGAGTTAGTTTGGAAAGAAATAAAAAAATATATCTAAAGAGAAATCCGCTTTTTATCATAATGAAAAGCGGATTTTTCTAATGCCTGCTTTTGTAAACTTGATTTTTAATTTCCATAAACTGTTGAGTAACTTAGGTTGATAATTTATCGGTCAACCTTGCTACTGCACCGTTGATTTCCGCCTCCGGGCAGTTCGCTTTCCGTGGGCACGGCGGTCTGCCTCTGAAGCAGAAAACCACTGCTTCTGAGTCTTCAGACACGTGCTTTTCCCACAGGAGTCGACCGCCCTCCGGCTCCAATCAACCATTGTGATAGTAGTACTGTACAGAGCTGTTACTATGCACATCCCAGCGAAGGAAATACATGGAGACTCCTGCAGGAGGAAAGGCCTAGGTGAGACAACGCAGTGCGTAGCACAAGGAAGGCTCATCAGCCGCCTGCGGAAAGCGGAATGTATTTCCGTAGCGGTAGGGCAATTTCTGTCCGAATTTACTGCACAGTAACTTCAACTACATATTAGATTCAACGAATGAACTTCCTCTCTATTCGTTTCGTTCTAGAGTGGAACGTTTTAGTTATGTGTCAGAGCATCTTTATCTAAGTGGGATGTTTCCCTCATTAAGAACAGAATTGCATAAACGAGGCATGCTGTAGACATCAGTAGAAATCTCATTTTTTAAATCTTAATAAGTACACACCTATAGCAATGAGTGCAACTGGCCAAAATGTTTCTAAAAACTCAACCACACCGTAAATCCAATGAAACCACTCTGGCAATGTAACAGAGAATATCATTAACAAAGCTATCCCAACTAATATAGCAGCCGGAATTAACCCAGACCCTATTTTTAAATAGCGGATGAAAAAGGCAACTCCGACAATAAGTGCATATGCAGACCAATGATCAAACCAAAAGTCATAATTTTCTAACCCATGAAAATGAATTCCTAAACCGAGTAATAATACACCAGTAAATATATTGTTAAATTCTTTTGCAGAATAGCTGTGAATTAAAAATGCTATTCCGATAATAATTAAGAAAGTAGGCCATGAATAAAAATTATCAAATAAAGCTAAATCTAATTGTTTGACTAAAAAATAAATTCCAATGCCAATTAAAACATATGCAGAAAGTGCATGTTGTTTTTTCATCGATAATCCTCTCTTTTCCTGTATTAAATACAGTACTATCATAATATACGAATAAAAAATCAACAAGTACAATTTTGAAAAATGTACATACTATAATAGATTTAGTCATTTAGTTGAAGAAGTTTTTAAAATAATGTCAAAGTAAGTTCAAACCTTATACAAGAAAAACTAGGCGCACAATGTTATAATTAGATTAGAATAATTATTATCTTCATGAAATAAATGCTTAAAGGAGCATGAAACGTGTATATTTTACAAGTAGGCTTTAATTATAAAACAGCACCTGTAGAGATACGTGAAAAGCTTGCTTTTTCTGAAGAGTCCATAGAGGACGCAATGTTACAACTAAAAACTAGAAAGAGCATTTTGGAAAATGTAATCATTTCTACATGTAATCGTACAGAAGTTTATGCTGTTGTTGATCAAATTCATACTGGTCGTTATTATATTAAACAATTTATCTCCGATTGGTTTAATATACCGATGGATGAATTTGCTTCGTACTTAGAAATTAATGAAAATGATGAGGCCATTGAGCATTTACTACGAGTGTCAGTTGGACTTCATTCAATGGTTCTTGGAGAGACACAAATTCTCGGACAAATGAGAGACACTTTCCTGACTGCACAAAAATTAAAAACTACAGGTACGATCTTTAATGAATTGTTTAAACGTGCGGTAACTTTTGCTAAGCGTGCGCATAAAGAAACTGCTATTGGTGAACATGCCGTTTCGGTCAGTTATGCTGCAGTGGAACTTGCCAAAAAAATATTCGGTGATATTACGGATAAACATGTTGTTATCTACGGTGCAGGTGAAATGGGAGAACTTGCTGTTAAAAATCTATCCGGAGCGGGTGTAGGGAATATTACAGTAATAAACCGTACCCTTAAACGAGCAGAAGAATTAGCAACACAGTTTAAGGCAACAGCAAAAACATCAGATGAATTAGAGACTGTTTTACAAAAAGCAGATATTTTAATTAGTTCAACTGCTGCTAAAGAGCCGATCCTTTCTAAAAAAGATTTTGAACCCATTCAAAAGGTTAGAAAAGGAAAGCCTCTTTTCTTAGTAGATATTGCCGTTCCAAGAGATTTGGATGCGAATATTAGTGAACTTGATAGTGTCTTTCTTTATGATATAGATGATCTACAACATATTGTAGATCAGAACTTAGCTGAGCGACAAGAAGCTGCTAAAGTAATTGAATCGCAAATAGCAGATGAAATTTACGAATTTAAAGAATGGGTAACAACGCTTGGTGTTGTCCCGGTGATTCGTGCATTAAGGGAAAAAGCATTAGACATACAAAGTGAAACTTTTGCCAGTATTAAACGTAAAATTCCAGATCTTACGGAACGAGAGCAAAAAGTGATTAGTAAACATACAAAAAGTATCGTTAACCAATTGTTAAAAGATCCAATAATTCAAGCTAAAGAATTGGCAGGCAATAAAAATTCTGAAGAACTGTTGTCCTTATTCGTAGATATATTTGGGATCGACGAAAAAGTGAAAAAGGAAGCGGAG
>NZ_JBPPZG010000260.1:0-4856 GCF_051918545.1 Pseudogracilibacillus amylolyticus (SeqCode)
CATTATTTACTAAAATTTTACCTATTCAATTAGACGGAGAATTAGTCGTATTAAATAATGCGTATCAAGCTAATTTTTCAGCTATACAAAAACGTGGTCGCTTAAAATTAAAAGAGAAAATTGCCAAACTTTCAATCGAGAGACCAGCTACATTTATTGCTTTTGATCTATTGCAGCAAGGTCAAAAAGATTACCGTCAAACTACCTTAAAAGACAGAAAAAAACAGTTAGTAAATTTATTTCAAAAGCTAGAAGGAAAAGAGGATATGCCCCTTCAAATGATTAAATCATATGAAAACTATGAAGAAATTTCTACCATTGTTTTTTCCCATAAAGGCGAGGGCATTGTGGCGAAACGAACCTCAAGTTTATATGTACGTGGGAAAGCACACGGTGATTGGTTAAAAGAAAAAAACTGGCGCAAGATACATGTTTTTCTAACAGCATATGATTTAAAAAATGATTATTTTCAAACCGGGATTTATCATCATGCAACAACGATTTCTATTGGAAAATGTAAACATGGTTTAAGTGAAGAAGAAATGACCTCATTAAAAAACGTATTTATGTCAAACGGAGAAAAAGAGAAACAAATGATCAGCTTACCTCCAGCAATATGTGCCTCCATTAATACATTAGATTTACATGACAACGAATTACGAGAGCCGGAATTTGCTGAACTACTTCCAACATTAGCGGCGGAAGATTGTACGAAAGAAAGGTTGGAATTGGATTTAGCTATGCTACCCGAAAAAGTAGATATATCAAACGAGGATAAAATCTTTTGGCCAAAAAATTGTCTCACAAAAGGTAACTTACTTATATATATACGAGAAATTTATTCGTATATTATTCCGTACGTACAAAACCGGGCCCTTACTGTTATTCGTTGCCCAGATGGCATAGAGGAAAAATCTTTTTTTCAAAAAAACTTACCTAGTTACGCACCTGATTATATTGATTATATGGAAGAAAAGGATAAACGGATTCAAATTTGTAACCAATTAGAGTCGCTAATATGGTTTGCAAATCATAGTGCGATCGAATATCATGTCCCATTTCAAACGATTAATAGCATGTATCCAAATGAAATTGTATTTGATTTAGATCCACCCAGCCGAGAAGAGTTTGTGCTCGCAATCAAAGCGGCGAAAATGATTAAACAATTGTTAGATGGACTAGAACTCATTTCATTCATTAAAACTTCGGGAAATAAAGGGCTTCAGATTCATATCCCAATTCCAACTAATCGGTTAAGCTTTAAGCAAACTGCCATTTTTACGGAAACAATCGCAAAAATTGTCGTCAATGCAGCACCAGATATTTTTACGATAGAACGTTTTAAAAAGAATCGCGGAGGACGTCTCTACATTGACTATGTCCAACATGGAAAGAACAAAACGATTATCGCTCCTTATTCTCCACGTAAAACAGAAGACGCAACTGTTGCAACACCATTATATTGGGAAGAAGTTACCGAGAATTTGGAGCCGAACCAATTTACGATACAAAATGTTGTAGAACGAGTTAAAACAGTGGGATGTCCTTGGATATTTCATTTTGAAGCGGCAAGGGAACAAACGTTAACAAAAACGATCGATTTAATTCGGTCAAATTGACAGAAGAGAGAGAATATACTTTCAAAAATAGTAAAACACTTTATAATACTAATAAAAAGGGGGCGATAAGATGGAATTTGATGTTATTGTCATTGGAGCAGGACTCGCTGGACTCGTAGCGACTACTGAAATTGCACAAAACGGAAAAAAAGTATTGTTACTTGATCAAGAAGGTGAACAATCATTAGGCGGTCAAGCGTGGTGGTCGTTCGGAGGATTATTTTTAGTAGATTCACCTGAGCAAAGACGTATGGGGATAAAAGATTCTAAAGAATTAGCTTGGCAAGATTGGCTAGGTAGTGCTGAATTTGATCGTTTAGAAGATGAAGATTTTTGGGGAAGAAAATGGGCCGAGGCATATGTCGATTTTGCGACATATGAAAAACGTGATTGGTTATATGAAAAAGGAGTCCGCATTTTCCCAGTAGTCGGTTGGGCGGAGCGAGGTGGGTATTTAGCAGAAGGTCACGGAAACTCTGTACCTCGTTTTCATATTACTTGGGGGACTGGTCCAGGTATTGTGGCGCCATTTGTCAAATCACTTCATCAACAAATAGAGGCAGGATCCGTTACATATTTACCTCGTCATCGTGTGGATGAATTGATCGTAAAAAATAATGCCATTTCAGGAGTTACTGGAGCTATTTTAGAGCCGACTCCTATCAGAAGGGGGGAAGAGAGTTCACGAAAAGAAATTGGCGATTTTTCGTATGAAGCACAAGCGGTCATTATTTGCAGTGGTGGAATAGGGGCAAACTTTGATTTGATTCGTAAAAATTGGCCTGAACGATTAGGAAAAGCGCCAGAAAAAATGCTTTCGGGTGTTCCAAAACATGTGGATGGACGTATGCTTGAAATTACGGAAAGAGTTGGAGGTCGTATCGTCAATCGTGACCGAATGTGGCACTATACGGAAGGGATTAAAAATTGGAGTCCGATCTGGGAAAAGCATGGCATTCGTATCCTTCCCGGTCCTTCTTCCATGTGGTTTGATGCAGAAGGAAATCGATTCCCAGTACCCAACCTACCAGGTTTTGATACATTGGGTACGTTAAAGACGATACTAGACACTGGATACGATTATTCCTGGTTTATTTTGACGAAAAAAATTATTGAAAAAGAATTTGCTTTATCAGGTTCAGAACAGAACCCAGATTTAACAGAAAAAAGTATAGGAAAAGTTTTACAACGTGTACTACCCGGATCACCAAGTCCAGTACAAGCATTCCTTGATTACGGAGAAGATTTCATTGTAGCGGATTCGATTGATAATTTAGTGATTCAAATGAATAAACTGGTAGGTGAAAAGAGAATTGATATTGAAAAGATGCGCAAGAAAGTAGAAGCAAGGGACCGGGCAATGGAGAATAAATTTACGAAAGATTTACAATTAACTACAATGCACGGCGCAAGACATTATATTGGTGATAAACTAATTCGGACTGTAAAACCTCATCGATTACTAGATCCTAGAAATGGTCCACTTATTGCCGTACGTTTAAATATTTTAAGTCGGAAAACATTAGGTGGATTACAAACCGATTTAGCTGCTAGAGTCCTAGATATTCAAGGTAAACCAATCGATGGGTTATATGCTGCAGGTGAAGTATCTGGGTTTGGCGGTGGAGGTGTACACGGGTATCGATCCTTGGAAGGTACGTTTTTAGGTGGTTGTTTATTCAGTGGAAAGGTTGCAGCATCATCCGTTATAGAGAAACTGAGATAGCTTTTATAATTTTAATAAAGTTTGCACACAGAAGTTGGTATATAGATATTCGAACAAGAATTCAAATGAAAAATTTAAATCCCAGTTCGGATTTTTCATTTGGTTGCTAAATAGAATTGTCAATATCTATAAACTGTGCAGTAACTTAGGTTAATCTGCTTTGTAAATATCTAAACAAAGTTGCGACGTAAAATACCGCTTCGGCAGAATACTTCGCTTTCCACGGGCACGGCTTCAGCCCCCTCGCGGAAAGATCACCGCTGCGGGGTCTTCAGACACGTGCTTTTCCTGTAGGAGTCTTTGTATTCTGCCTACGCTAGTTGGAAAAAGTAAACTTTGGTCATTCATTCAAAGCAACTGTTCTAGCGAAAATACACGGAGACTCCTGTGGGAGGACAGGGCTAGGTGAGACCCGAGTGCATAGCACGAAGGGACTCAACAGCCGCCCACGGAAAGCGCAGTGTATTTCCGTAGCGGTAAGTTGATTAGAACCGAATTTACTGCACAGTATACTTCAACTATTTATTAAGATGCATCCACTGAAATAGGAACAATCTAAGCTTCCTGTTCTGTCAATCATTCCGCTTTAGGGTTGATCATTTTAGTTATGTCCCCGACTTTCTTTTTTAGTTTTTGCTAATAAACTCCTAAATTGTACATTGTTTTAAAATAATTTAACATCAGCCCCTCAAATTTACAACAACATGTTTACACGTCTCCAAGTTTGATTCCACATACTCAACACTAATATTTTATTACATTAAAGAGCAATCTTAAAAGTTCATACAATTTTAGGGATGAGCTCCATCCGTTTTTAAATAAACACGACATATAACGGAATATGAAATGAAAAACATTTGCTATACGCTTACATTAATAAAAAAGTACAGGAGGAAATAATATGTCAAATGTTAAACAAGTTTTTCAAGAAATTAATGATGCATTAAGTAGAGATCCAAAGTATGCGGAAGGGGTTAATGCTGTTTATCAGTTCAATTTAACGGATGAAGACCCTGGAATATATCAACTTATATTAAAAAATGATCATCGTTCTACCGCTGAGGGAGAAAAAGAACAAGCGGATTGTACGCTCCATATGAAGGCAGAAGATTTTGTACAAATGGCGGAAGGTAAATTGAATGGAACACAAGCTTTTATGAGTGGAAAATTAAAAATTAAAGGAAATATGGGGTTAGCTTTAAAATTGCAAAGTATTTTGGCAACTTATAATAAAGAGAAAAGTAAGTAGGGAGGTTTCTAATGATCTCATTTGAGCCAACGGACGAAGAAAAAGCTTTTACAGAGGTGGCATGCAAACTTGGAAGGGAAGATATACGACGTTCTGCACGTGAAAATGAGCAAAAAGGTTTTGTCCATCATGAATTGATCGATCAGGTAAACCATTTAGGGTTTTTAACAATGGAGGAACCAGACAGTTTAGGCGGGATGCAATTACCACTTATTTCACAAGTACAGATTTTAGAAGCATTATGTTACGGAGATTTAGGAAT
>NZ_JBPPZG010000261.1:0-4841 GCF_051918545.1 Pseudogracilibacillus amylolyticus (SeqCode)
CTCGCGTTCCCCAGCGCGATGCATGGAATCAATTAGGGTCACGCAAGGTTTTCTCACGTTCCCCGGCGCGATGAATGAACTCAATTAAGGTCACGCAAGATGTTCTCATGTTCCCCAGCGCGATGAATGAACTCAATTGGGGTCACGCAAGATGTTCTCGCGTTCCCCAGCGCGATGCATGGAATCAATTAGGGTCACGCAAGTTGTTCTCGCGTTCCCCAGCGCGATGAATGAACTCAATTAGGGTAACGTAAGATGCTCTCATATTCCCCAGCGCGATGTATGGACTTAATTAGGGTCACGCAAGGTTTTCTCACGTTCCCCTCCGCGATGTTTGAACTCAAGAACCTCGTTAGCATATTCTCCGTTCTTTTAATGAGTAAATATTTTTTAGCGTGTAGAAAAAGGGGGCCGTACTCGGATATTGCGATCTTGCTACCCTCGGTTTTTATCATTCTTTATAGGAAGAATCGGCTGAAATACAAACAAAAATCCGCATGTTTTTATGCGGATTTTTTTAATTTGCAGGAAGTATAAAACTTTCCTACTGCTCACTGGTTAAAAACGCGACGTCCTGTGCGTCGTAAGTTTTCTAAACTTGAAAGTAATTCAAAACTTCTTCGTAGGTGGCCATTCCATTTTTCCAAGTGATGAAGGTGTATAATAAGAGGAAAATTTCTTTCGCTTTACATTTTTAGGCGGCTGCCAGTTTATATACTGATAAATTATTTTTTTTGCATATGATAAAGACATTTTTGTACGTGGATTACGAAAGTCTTTATCTAATGAACCGAGATGGGTTAAATACTGGAAGTCTTCTTTTGTTGGAGGCACATGAAAATAATAGTTGGCAACTTTCACAAGCAGTGTGGAGTGTTGATTACTAAATTTCGGGTTGTTAGAAAAGTGAAGACCAAGCTTCTCTGCCTTATTCTCTTTTAATAGTTGTTCGATCGCCTGTTTTTTTATCATATACAAGTGCTGGGGTTCAGGCGCAGCTTTTGCATGGCGATTGATTGTATATATTGCTTGAGCAATTTCCGTGATACTATACGTTTCTTTCAACCTTAATCCCTCATTTCTGTATTTAACTGAAGATATTTATATGACGTAGAATAACACTGCAAAAAAGTGACAAATAGATCCAGCAAGCACAAATAAATGCCAAATGACATGATGATAAGGAACTCGCTTCCAAACGTAAAACACAGCACCAACTGTGTAGACGATCCCTCCAGTTACAAGAAGCATCAGTCCGTTCACATGAATACCTTCTACAAGTGGACTCCAAACAGTCGTAATTAGCCATCCCATTAAAATATAAGCTACCGTCGATAGGATAATAAATCTTTTCACAAAGAACACTTTTAATACAGTACCGGTAAGAGCGATACCCCATATAATCCCAAATAATATCCAGCCGATTTTACCGCTAAGTATAACTAATAAAAATGGTGTGTAAGTACCGGCAATGAAAATATAGATGGATGCATGATCAATAATTAGAAAAATATTTTTCCATTTTCCGACCGGAAGACTATGTACGAGTGTTGAGGATGTATACATCAGTAACATAGATATCCCAAAAATAGTTACGGACACAATAAGGGCTGGATCCCCGTTAAACGAAGCGAAAATAATTAATAAAACTAAAGCAGCGATACTTAAAACTGCACCGATTCCGTGGGTTAATGCATGCGCAATTTCTTCTTTCTTCGTAAAAAGATGTGTATCCATGTAAAACCTTCTTTCTGATAAAAGCATATATATGTATTGTACAGTTAAAATAGTCAGATGAAAAGAATTTCTTTTTTTCTTTCCAATAGAGCTCATACATCATGTTACTTCTTCGGTTTATATGGTAAACTATAATAGAAGCATGAATTGTGAGTATAATAATGTTCATTTTAACTCCACACATGTAAGGCTTTACATGATTTTAAGAATTAAATAAAAGAGGAGTTGCTTTTTTATGAGTATGACGCAAGAAGACAATCAATTAAAAAATTTAACAGTGAAAGATTTAATGATCTCATCTGAAAAAGTTGCCCATGTTCAATTAAATAATCCGCTAGAACATGCTTTACTTGTATTAGTAAAGTCTGGTTACTTTGCGGTACCTGTTTTAGATGCCTCCTATAAACTAGCTGGCTCGATCAGTAAAACTGTGATTTTGGACCAAATTTTAGGAATAGATCGATTTGAAGTTGAAAAGTTATCTGAACTTAAAGTACATGAGGTAATGAAAGATGATTTAATCAGTATTCAAAAAAATGCCAGCTTTATAGATGGATTAAAAGCCGTAATAGATGCTCCGTTTGTTTGTGTTGTTGATGAAGAAGGATATTTTGATGGAATTTTAACAAGAAGAGCAATTTTAAAAGAAATAAAAAAAGACTATTACAGGCCCTAAAATCGCAATAGCTGATCTAAGGTGAAAAATTGGATAATCAGATTAATAATATAAAACGACCTCTTATATTAATCTCTGTCATGTTAGGTATGTTTCTATCGGCAATAGAAGCAACGATCGTAGCGACAGCGATGCCAAGTATCGTAGCAGACTTACGTGAATTTTCCTTGTATAGTTGGGTATTTTCCAGTTATTTATTGACATCTAGTGCTACTGTATTACTTTTTGGAAAACTTGCAGATATATATGGAAGACGTCCAATTTATGTTATTGGTATATGTGTTTTTTTAACCGGCTCAACACTCGCCGGTTTTAGTACTTCCATGCCGATGTTGATTTTTTGCCGTTTTATACAAGGTATTGGAGCAGGTGCATTGATGCCAATAGCGACTACAATTGTAGGGGATATATACTCAAAAAAAGAGCGTGCAAAAATACAAGGATATTTATCAGCAGTTTGGGGAGTTTCGGCGATACTTGGCCCTTTAATAGGTGCTTTTTTTGTTGACTTTTTAAACTGGCGCTATGTATTTTGGATGAATATTCCACTTGGTTTGTTATCCATGATAGGAATTATTTTATTTTTAAAAGAGAATATGAGTAAAAAGAAACATTCAATTGATTATATTGGTGCTGTATTAATGATCATTGGAATTAGTACACTGATGTACATATTGGTTGAAGGAGGAATATCAATCAGCTGGATGTCAATCCAAATGTTTGTCCTTCTCGTTGTGACTGCTTTCAGCCTTATTTTATTTATTATGTATGAAAAACGAATTTCGGATCCGATTATGCCTTCTACTATCTGGTCATATCGTATCATTAAATTAGCAAATATAGCCTCCTTATTAACCGGTATGATTATGATTAGTGTATCCAGTTACTTACCGACATTTATTCAAGGCGTTATGGGGAAGTCCGCTATTATTGCAGGCTTTGCACTTACGGTAATGTCGATCGGCTGGCCGATTGCATCAACGGTAGCCGGACGGTTATTATTAGTAATAGGATATCGAAATACCTCATTGATAGGTGGGGTATCACTCATAATTGGAACAATATTTTTTATTTTATTGCCTACTGTCCAACATTATATATGGGCAGGAATCGGATCCTTTTTTGTTGGAGTTGGCATGGGAATGACGAGTACAGCATTTATTGTAACGATTCAATCTACCGTTAATTGGGAAGTTCGCGGGATCGCAACAGCAATGAATATGTTTATGCGTTCCATTGGTAGTGCACTTGGAGTAGCATTGCTTGGCGGAATATTAAACAATCAAATTAATCGAACAATAGCGGAGGCGAACCTTGATTCAACTATTACGATTGATGCGGTAGATAAATTATTGGATAAATCAGAACTGGATCAGTTATCTGATGCGGTAGTTCATGTACTACAAGAAGGTCTTTTATCTGGGTTACAAGTTGTTTATATAGGAATTGGCATCATTGCTGTATTCGCTTTTTTATTTATATGTTTAATTCCTAGAAAAGAAGAAGAGGGACAAACTAACCGTTAGTATTCTTACATCGTAATGGAGGAGCAAGTCATGAAACGAGAATTTGCTGTAATTGGTTTAGGTAGATTTGGTGGCAGTATTTGTGAAGAATTAAGTGTTGAGGGAATGAAAGTGCTCGCAATCGATAAAAACGAGCATAGGATAAATGAATATAAAAATATTGCATCTCATGCAGTGATTGCCGATTCGACAGACGAACAAGCCTTAAAAGAGATTGGAATAAAAAACATTGATCATGTAATTGTAGCAATAGGCGATAATATACAAGCAAGTATCTTAACAACGGTAATACTAGCCGATCTAGGGATTAAAAAGATTACAGTTAAGGCCCAAAATGATTACCATGAAAAAATATTAAATAAAATAGGTGCACATCAAGTAGTTCATCCAGAAAGAGATATGGGCAGAAGGTTAGCACATAGTTTAATCTCTAGCAATATTTTAGATTATTTAGAGCTGTCAGAAGACCATAGTATGGTAGAAGTAATGGCCGGAAGAAAAATGGTCGGCAAAACGTTAAAGGAAATGGATATTCGTGCTAAATATGGCTGTAACGTTGTAGCGATCAGACATGGAAAACAAATGAATGTTTCGCCAAGTGCTGATTATACTGTTCAAGAAGATGACATATTAATCGTTATTGGAGCAGATAAAGATATAACGAAATTTGAAAGGCAACTTATTATGGATGAATAAGTTGAATAATATTTTCTACATCATACTTATATCTTCAAAACGGTTATAAAATAAAATAATATTAAGGATTTCCCCAAGTACTTTGTTGCTTATTTGCATCGTAGTTGAAGGATATTGTAGAGTAGCGCTCAGGTTGTTTTCCGCTACGAACCGTTGCTTTCCGCGGGCACGGCTTCAGCCTCCGAAGCAGAAAACCACTGCTTCTG
>NZ_JBPPZG010000262.1:0-4797 GCF_051918545.1 Pseudogracilibacillus amylolyticus (SeqCode)
TTACGGACAATTGATAGCGAAAGAGTACAAATAAATTTCACAGGTCCAATGCGACCATTCGTTATAAAAACTCCAGAAGAAGAAAATATATTACAATTAATCCTGCCAGTCAGAACGTATTAAAATATACTAAATAATTTTTTGCACAAAGTATTCATGTATTTTATCTTTTCATAATTGAAGTAAATTGTTGAGTAATGAAAATTTAAAAACTAGTAACAGCTTTGTTGATTTCCGCCTCCGGGCAGTACGCGCATCCTTAGGTACGACAGTCCGCCTCTGAAGCACAAAATCACTGTTTCTGAGTCTTCCAACTTACAGGATGTACTTGTGCAGACGAAGACATAAGGTCGTGGCGTTCTTAGTCTGTGTTCCTATGTTGCTTTTCCCGCGGAAGTCGACTGTCCTCCGGCTCCAATCAACCATTGAGGTAGTAGTAAAAAATTATGCAGAGCTGAGCTATTTACCAAACACACCCAGCGAAGGAAATACACGGAGACTCCTGCAGGAGGATAGGCCTAGGTGAGACAACGCAGTGCGTAGCACAAGGAAGGCTCATCAGCCGCCTGCGGAAAGCGCAGTGTATTTCCGTAGCGGTATTTTACATCGCAACTTTGTTCAGAGGTTTGTAGAGCAAATTAACCTAAGTTACTAAACGGTTTAAAGATTTTGTATAGAAATAGAAATTTCATAAATCAATTTATGATAAAGCTCTTTTTTTGGAAAAGGGCTTTATTTGTCTTTTTATAGGGTTAAAAATTCATTTTAAGTATATTAGAGCGTTTTTATACCGAAAGAGGGGGAAAGCTTCCATTTGGTTAAAAACTTTAGTAAAATGGAATATAGGAAGATTTAAAGTATGACTAAAAAGATAAATCTAAAAAAATGCAAAGGAATTGTTCAAAATGGAGGAAATCCAAATAGAAGATAATTTTATTACTTTAAATCAATTATTGAAATTAACTAATTTATTTGATTCTGGTGGCTTTATTAAAGCATATATCACAGAGGAAGGTGTTTACGTCAATGGAACACCGGAATTTAGAAGAGGCCGAAAACTTTATCACAATGATGTAGTAAAACTAAAAACCAATGAAACATTCATTGTAAAAAGTCGGGAAACTAATGCAAACAAATGAGGAATTTGCATGTATTTAAAACATTTACAACTAAAAAACTATCGTAATTATGACCAACTTGATATCACTTTTGAAAATAGAGTGAATGTAATTATTGGAGAAAATGCCCAAGGGAAAACAAACCTTTTGGAATCTATTTATTTATTAGCTTTTACAAAATCATATCGTACGTCCAATGATCGTGAATTAATATATTGGAATAAAGAATTTGCAAAAATTTCAGGTACAATTGTAAAAAGTGATAATAAAAACATCCCAATGGAGTTAATTTTCCACAAAAATGGAAAAAAAGCTAAATTAAATCGCATCGAACAGCAGCGATTAAGTGAATATATTGGTGCTCTTAATGTCGTTATGTTTGCCCCAGAAGACCTATCACTAGTCAAAGGCTCCCCACAAATGCGTAGGAGATTTATTGATATGGAATTAGGCCAAATTGAGCCAATATATCTTTACCATTTAGGACAATATCAAAAAATTTTAAAACAACGAAATCACTTGTTAAAACAATTACAACATCAAAAAGAGCCGGACACAACATTATTATCTGTTTTAACACAACAATTAGTTAAACATGCTGCTATTATTTTAAAAAAACGCTTTGTATTTTTAGAACTACTACGGAAATGGGCAATTCCTGTTCATTTTAAAATTAGTCGTGAACAGGAAAATCTTAAAATTATCTATACATCAAGCGTTGAAGTATTAGAAGATGATGATGAGGAGAAACTAGAGAGTAAGTATTTAGAGGCATTTTTACAAATTGAAAGAAATGAAATTAATCGTGGCCTAACTTTAATCGGTCCACATCGTGATGATTTAATTTTCTATATAAATGATAAAGATGTAAAACTGTATGGTTCTCAAGGGCAGCAACGTACAACGGCATTATCATTAAAACTAGCCGAAATTGATCTTATCTATGATCAAACAAATGAATACCCTATTCTACTTTTAGATGATGTGTTAAGCGAATTGGATGATTTTAGGCAATCACATTTGTTAAGTACAATCCAAGGAAAAGTCCAAACATTTGTTTCTACGACAACTGTAGATGGAATTAACCATAATACGCTAGAAGAAGCGTCCATTTATTCTGTGCAAAATGGCACAATTACTTTTTAAATTGTGTAACAGTTCACTTTAGGATGATGAATCTAAATTCTCTAGTATCTATATTGTGATAGAAATATTTTTGTTCATGTTTATAGACAAAGCAGAAAGAACTTTTTAGAAACTGAAAAGGAATGGGAAAATTATTGTTTATTTATATAGGGAATGATGAAGTAGTTGAGTCAGATAAAATCATCTCCATATTAGATTACCAACTTACACATTCTTCACCAAAATTGAGGCAATTGATAGCAGATCAAAAAAGAAACAAAAGAGTTATTGGATCAGACATAGATGCAAAATCCATTATTATAACAGACGAATCTATTTACTACAGTTCATTTTCTACATCCACTTTAAAAAATAGAGAAGAATTATATGCAACTATGAATCAAGTAGAGAAGAAATAAAGTAATCAAGGTCCCTTAATTAATGAAATGAAGGTGAAATTTTTATGGAAGATAAAGTATTAAGTAATCAAGCTTATGATGCTGAACAAATACAGGTATTAGAAGGACTGGAAGCAGTTCGGAAAAGACCAAGTATGTATATTGGTTCAACAAGTGAAAAAGGGTTGCATCACTTAGTCTGGGAAATAACGGATAATAGTATTGACGAAGCATTAGCGGGATATTGTGATAAAATTGATGTCATTATAGAAAAAGATAATAGTATTACAGTTAAAGATAACGGTCGGGGAATTCCAATTGATATCCATGAAGAATCTGGAAAACCCGCCGTAGAACTTATTTTAACTGTTCTTCATGCTGGTGGTAAATTTGGCGGTGGCGGTTATAAAGTTTCAGGAGGTCTCCATGGTGTAGGTGCTTCTGTTGTTAACGCCCTTTCGTCCCATCTTAAAGTTTATGTTCACCGAAATGGAACAATCCATTTCTTAGAATTCGCAAAAGGTGAACCAAAAGGTGAAATTAAAGCAATTGGAGAAACGGATAAAACAGGAACGATTATCAATTTTAAACCTGATCCAGAAATATTTACAGAGACAACTGTTTATGATTATGACACGTTAAAAAATCGTTTAAGAGAATTAGCTTTTTTAAACCGAAAATTAACGATAACGTTAGAAGATAAAAGAGATGACAGAGAAAGAGAAGAATTTTATTATGAGGGCGGTATAAAATCATATGTTGAATTTATGAACCGCACAAAAGATGTTCTTCATGACCCGATATATGCTGAGGGAGAAGACAACGATATTTCTGTAGAAGTTGCTATTCAATACAATGATGGTTTTGCAAGTAATCTATTCTCTTTTGCTAATAATATTCACACGTATGAAGGTGGAACGCATGAAGCGGGGTTCCGAACAGCACTTACTCGTGTTATTAATGATTATGCACGTAAAAGTAATTTATTTAAAGAAGATGATGATAATTTAACTGGGGAAGATGTGCGCGAAGGAATGACCGCCATTGTATCGATAAAACATACGGATCCACAGTTTGAAGGACAAACAAAAACAAAACTAGGCAACAGTGATGCACGTTCCGTAACTGATTCTGTTTTTAGTGAAGCTTTTTCAAAATTCTTGTTTGAGAACCCTTCTGTAGCAAGAGTTATTGTTGAAAAAGGTATGATGGCTTCACGGGCAAGAGTAGCTGCCAGAAAAGCTCGGGAATTAACGCGACGAAAAAGTGCTCTGGAAGTATCTAATTTACCCGGGAAATTATCAGATTGTTCCTCTAAAGACCCTGAAATTAGTGAACTATTTATCGTAGAGGGAGACTCCGCTGGTGGATCTGCGAAATCAGGCCGAGATAGGCATTTTCAAGCTATTTTACCGTTGCGGGGGAAAATTTTAAACGTTGAAAAAGCACGTTTAGATCGAATTTTATCGAATAATGAAGTACGAATGATGATTACAGCGCTTGGCACAGGAATTGGTGAAGATTTTGATATTACAAAAGCACGGTATCACAAAATTGTTATCATGACAGATGCGGATGTTGATGGTGCACATATTCGAACATTATTATTAACATTCTTCTATCGTTTTATGAAACCACTGATTGAACATGGATATGTTTATATCGCACAGCCACCGTTATATCAAATTAAGCAAGGAAAATCTTTGCATTATGTATATAGTGATGATCAGTTAGACGCCCTTTTAGCTGAACTGCCAGAGTCACCAAAGCCAAATATTCAGCGTTATAAAGGTCTTGGAGAAATGAATGCTGATCAATTGTGGGAAACAACGATGAATCCTGATTCGAGAACATTATTACAAGTGAAATTGAAAGATGCAATAGACGCAGATGAAGTATTTAATATTTTAATGGGTGATAAAGTAGAACCACGAAGAGAATTTATTGAGGAAAATGCTGAATATGTGAAAAATTTAGATATATAAGTAACATCTTTTTCTCCATAATTCAATTCATCCATCAGGAGGTTTATGTGAAGTGGAAGAACGGTTAAATGTTGAACAAGTAAATTTAAGTCAGGAAATGCGCACATCCTTTCTCGACTATGCGATGAGTGTTATCGTTTCACGTGCTTTACCAGATGTTAGAGATGGTTT
>NZ_JBPPZG010000263.1:0-4737 GCF_051918545.1 Pseudogracilibacillus amylolyticus (SeqCode)
ATAAAAAGGACCAAGAAGTTCGAGGCGGCGCAGTTTCGAGCAGCGGAATGTATGCATTTAGATACATGAGCCGCGGAGAAACAAGCCAACGAAGAAATTCGCAGTGTCATTTTTACCGGACTTTTTGAACATCATCTAATATGCACGTGCCCAATACACCATTTCTTTTGCTTCTTTCCCGCAGCAAAAGCATTTGTCATCAAGTGTTTCTTGTTCAAATGGAATACATCTTGACGTTACTTGTAATTCTTCTTTTACTTTTTCTTCACATGCATCGTTTCCACACCACATTGCTCTCATAAAGCCCGGATTTTCTTCAAGTGCTTTTTCCATTTCTTCCATACTTTTAACATCTGTCGTTTTTTCATTTCGGTGTGCTAATGCTTGATCATAAAGATTTTGTTGGATTTCATCTAAAAGAGCTGGTAGACGTTCTTCTAATTGATCCATGGAAACAAATTCTTTTTCATTCGTGTCACGACGAACGAGTACAACTTGATTTTTCTCAATATCCTTTGGTCCAATTTCAATTCGAACAGGATAACCTTTCATCTCACATTCATTAAATTTCCAACCAGGCATTTTATCACTAGCATCGATATCCACACGAACAATTTTAGCTAACTTATCACGTAAATCGTATGCCTTATCCAAAACTCCCTCTTTATGCTGCGCAATCGGGACGATCATCGCTTGGGTTGGTGCGATACGAGGTGGCACAACTAAACCACGATTATCTCCATGTACCATAATAAGTGCACCCATAATACGTGTGGAAAGCCCCCATGACGTTTGATGAACATACTGGCTTTTTCCTTCTTTATCTAAATACGTTATATCGAAAGCTTCTGCAAAACCAGAGCCAAAATTATGTGATGTCCCTGCTTGTAATGCTTTTCCGTCATGCATCATACACTCAATCGTAATCGTATATTCTGCACCGGCAAATTTCTCCATTTCTGTTTTACGCCCTTTAATTACAGGGATTGCTAAATAGTTTTCCGCAATATCTGCATATACATCAAGCATTTGATCTGTTTCTTTAGCCGCTTCTTCGTTTGTCGCATGTGCGGTATGCCCTTCTTGCCAATGGAACTCCGATGATCTAAGGAATGGCCTCGTTGTTTTTTCCCAACGTACCACATTCGCCCATTGGTTATATAATTTTGGTAAATCCCGATACGAATGAATATTCTCAGAATAGTAATCACAGAAAAGCACCTCAGATGTTGGGCGAATAGCGAGCCTTTCAGCGAGTTCTTCATCCCCACCATGTGTTACCCAAGCTACTTCAGGAGCAAATCCTTCAACATGATCTTTTTCTTTTTGCAGGAGACTTTCCGGAATAAATAGTGGAAAAGCTACATTTGAATGGCCTGTTTCTTTAATTTTCCTGTCTAATTCATCGCGGACATTTTCCCAAATTGCAAAACCGTATGGCTTCATGATCATCGTTCCACGAACCATTCCATAATCCACTAATTCCGCTTGTTTCACCACATCGGTATACCACTGCGCGAAATCTTCTTCCATCGCAGTTATTTTTTCAACAAATTGTTTGTTTTTACCCATTACGAACACCTCACGTGTAATTTAATTATTCTCAAAAATGCATAAAAATATCCTCGCTATCCGAAAAGGGACCGAGGTTTGGTGGTACCACCCTTGTTTACATTTTAAAATGGCAAAATGTACACTCTTTTAAGATAACGGTTTTAATCCGTGCATATCTTATGTAATCCAATGATTCATTAGATCCGTTCGATAGCAAACTCAGGCAGGCAGGTTCTAACTTACATCTTTGGAAATTCCCATCCCCATTTCCTTTCTGCAAAAGATAATAAGTTATACTATTCCTCTTCATCGTTTTATGACTATATATAATGTTAATATATATGTTGAATTTCATAAAGTCAAGCAAGTGAAAAAAAGCGTCAAAGAACTAACTTTGACGTTAAACATAAGCATTTTCTTGTTTAATTTTCTCTAAATGTTTTACAGTTGGCGTTAAATTTACTAAAAAATATGCCTCTCTAAGTTTACGTGATACTGAACTCTCTTTTAAATATCCTGCTCCACCACTGTGTATCATTGCTGCTTGCACCGCATCGAGCGTTAAATAAGCAGTATCTAACCTAAGATTAACTATATCTTTCCAGTGATAACATTTTGCCCTAATTTGCTTTCGTAAACATTTACGTAAGATAACATATCTTGCTTTAATATCTTCCGATTCCTTCAGCAAGTATTTATTTACGGAAGCATTTTTCTCATACATTTTTTCTATTGATGCAATTGATGAGGCTGTTACTCCCAAACCTAGTGGGATTTGATAACTAACAAACAAGGAACGAACTGACTGAACAAATTTAATTGCTTCTTGAGAAATAATATCCGATTCAGGTATAAAAACATTTGTAAATGTACAAGAATATGTTGCACTCCCATTCATTCCTAAATAATTAGTACGTTCATTTAGTGATAACCCTTCGTCATCGCAAGAGATAAACCCCATAATATAGCTTGTTTCTGATCGTGCAATAAATGCAAAGGCATGCCCTTTCCCAATATTAGATATTGCCGGCAGCGATCCATTAATAATATAGCCGTTTTCTACTTTTCTTGCAGTCAAATGGATTTTTTCAATACTTGAAAAAGTCTTAAGTGGATTCGATAATCCTGTACCTGCAAGCAACTCGCCTGACTCAAGTTTCGGCAATATCTTTTTTCTTAGTTGGTGATTTTTCGTGTTTGTTATATAAACAATTGCTGCAAAATGACACCAGAGACAAAAAGCAGTTGTCATACACACTTTCGCTGTTTTTTCGATTACAGCTACTCTCTGTAAAATCACTTCTACTTCCGTTTTATCGGTTGATAAAAAATATCCTTCTTTCCCAAGCATTTGGATATAATGCTTGGGATAAAGTGCCTCACGATCTATCCGTTTAACATACGGTGTTAAGTAAGTGTCAATAATTTCATTGATACCAACTTGTTCACCTGCTTTTTCGTTCATTGTCACCGACACCTACTTTTTTCATTCGTTATTCTTTCCTAGTTCTGTGATGGAGTCAATTGGCGCGTTTACCGCTTCTCGTGCCCGGGTAACAGCTGCTTCATTGGGGGCATCATAAAAACATAAACATTTTGTCATATCTTCACAAACATACGTCCTAGCAAAATCTACCTCAGGAACTTTAGAATAATGAATGGAATTTTGTTTTTTTCGATTTAAATATTGCTCCATCGTTAAGTTTTCTGGTAAATTCCACTCTACTAAATAATTTACAATATCTTTTTGCTCTTTTACCTTCTCTAAATCTTCTCCAACTAAACGGACTTCTTTGATAAGTTGGACAATAAAATTCTCTCTTTCCACAATTTGTTTCGTCGTAGTTTCATCATTTGTTTCTATTATAAAAAATAAATGAGATAAATCCTTTGCTACTTGAACCTCAATTAAGTTAGCATCTCCCTCTTTAAGTTTTACTTCCACCCCTTCAATTTTTCCCCTTATTTCTACCTGGGTTACCTCTTTTTCGCGAATACCTGCTTCAATTAAAAACAATGACATATGAATCTCCTACCCTTCTACTATTTTTTATATTAAAAATCCACTATGCTTTTTTAAAACTACTTCCAAAAAAGTGATCAAACGATCGAGCAAAAACCCACATACACCAATAATTACAATCCCTGCAAAAACAATATCCAAATCTAACATATTTCTTGCATCAACAATTAAATATCCTAACCCTGACTGGGCACCAACCATTTCACCTGCGACCAAAAAGATCCACGCTGTCCCCAATGCGATATGCAATCCAGACACAATAGCTGGTAATGCAGCCGGAAAAATTATTTTGTGCATCATGTCATATTTATTAAATTGTAAGTTTGCAGCTATTTTCAGATAATGAACATCGATATTCCTGACCCCATTAACTGTCGTTAAAAGAATTGGAAAAAAAGCCGCGATAAATATAATTACAATGGCAGGCATATTCCCAATTCCAAACCATAATACGATAAACGGTGACCATGCAACAGGTGAAATAGGCCGTAATATTTGAACGACTGGATCAATAACAGCCCATAATTTTCTATTTCTCCCTAGTATTAAACCAAAAATAATAGCTGGGAAGACCGCAAGTAAATAGCCAATCGTAAATCGAAACATACTATCTTTCAAATGAATGAATAAAGAACCGTCCAAAATCAATTCAACTATCGCTTGGGAGACTACGAAAGGTCCTGGAAATAAAGCTTCTTCATATTGACCAATTGCTACAATCAATTGCCAAAAAACAATTAATATAATAATGCTACATAAAAAATATCTTATCCTATTAATCTTAGTCATCATCATTCCCCCCATCTATCAAGCTATTGTCAACAAACTCTTCATATGGTGGTGGTGACTCCATTAACTGAAGTTGAATGACACGGTTTCTTAATTTGTTATACTCTGCTTCCTCTATTCGAAGAGAATCAAAAGAAATCCATTCAAGTGAAAGATCTAAAACTTCTTGATCTACATTCATAAACTGATTTAATGCATCGTATAAATCCTTTTCTTTCTTATGAGCTCGTTTACCGGCATCAACATAATGATTCATAAAAACATTTGCAACATCCGCATTTTCCTCCATAAAATCACCCCGTAACACGAGCACACAACAATACGAATTTGGCCAAAAACTTTCGGAAAAAGCAAGTACCTTTCCAACATCT
>NZ_JBPPZG010000264.1:0-4723 GCF_051918545.1 Pseudogracilibacillus amylolyticus (SeqCode)
ATTAATTTTGTCTGCACCTTACCGAATAAGTCGGATAACTTCTTATCTAAATCCATGGGATGATCCATTAGGTGACGGGTTTCAAATTATTCAGTCCTTGTATGCGATTGGACCAGGAAAATTAATGGGTGTGGGGTTTGGTAATAGTTTACAGAAGTTTTTTTATCTACCAGAGCCCCAAACTGATTTTATTTTTGCTATTATAGGAGAAGAGTTTGGTTTTATTGGTGCCTCTATTGTCATCATTCTTTTTCTATTATTATGTTGGCGAGGTATTCTAATTGCAGTAGAAGCACTCGATTCATTTGGACGTTATGTAGCTTTTGGAATTATTACGATGATCACCATACAAGTAATGATAAATATTAGCGTTGTGATCGGATTAATACCTGTAACTGGAATTACGTTACCATTTCTAAGCTATGGTGGCTCTTCACTAACGCTTACCTTATGTTCAATTGGCGTGTTGTTAAATATCAGTACGTATACGAAAAATTAAATTTTAATTACATTGGGCAACTCTAGTATAAGTTTACTATGAAATATGCTATAATTCATTTATTATAAGTATTTTTAGTATTTATATAAAGGAAGAAATGAAAATGGAAAAAAAGAATGTTGTTTCCATAGAAGATCGTATTCCTAAATTAAAAGAAGCAAGAAAAAAGAAGGCGAATCGAAGACTTTTATTCTATCTTTCTATTTTTTTCTTCTTAATTTCAATGATAGTATACTTTCAATCTCCTTTAAGTCATATTAAAAACATTGAAGTTATTGGAAACGAAATAATACCTGAGCAAGAGATTATTACATTAAGTGGTCTTCAATCTGGATCAAATATATGGTTGATTAATCAACAATCAGTTACGGAGTCTATTACAGATCACCCAATGATAAGTAGTATTGAGGTAGAACGAAAACTACCCCAAACAGTTAAATTAAAGGTGAAAGAACAAAATGTGATTGGTTTTATTAAATCAGATTTAGAATTTCATCCTGTACTAGAAAATGGTATGATAGTAACAACGAGTAATTTGCAGAATAAGGGTGATGGACCTTTACTAAACAACTTTAGTGATGAACAATATTTACAGCGGATGGCTACCGAGTTAAGTAAAATACCTGTTGATATTTTTAATTTAATATCAGAGATATCCTGGGAGCCAACCGAGAAAAATAAATATAAGATACTTTTGTATATGAATGATGGATTTATTGTCGATGCTACGATACGAAATTTTTCTAGTAAAATGATTAGTTATCCATCGATTGTTTCACAACTTAATCCTGATGAAAAAGGAATTGTACATATGGGTGTAGGAACTTATTTTGAAAAGATTGATTAATTGAATTGTTGGTAGTGGAGGTGCCTTATCATTGAGTAATGGTGAAATATTAGTCAGTTTAGATATTGGAACATCTGAAATAAAAGTCATTATTGGAGAAGTGCTAAAAGATTCATTAAATATTATTGGGGTAGGTACCGCTAAATCGCAAGGAATGAGAAAAGGTGCAATTGTTGATATAGATGAAACCGTTCATTCCATAAAAAACGCTATTGAACAAGCGGAACATATGGTTGATATGCGTATCGATCGAGTCGTCGTCGCGGTGAACGGTAACCATGTTGAATTGCATCCATGTCATGGTGTTGTTGCAGTCCAAAGCGAAAACCGAGAAATCGGTGACGATGATGTTACAAGAGTAATAGACGGCGCTCAAGTAATATCAATACCTCCTGAAAGAGAAATTATTGATTGTTTACCGAAACAATTTATCGTTGATGGATTGGATGAAATAACTGATCCAAGAGGTATGATTGGTGTTCGGTTAGAAATGGAAGGAACGATAATAACTTGTTCTAAAACAGTTTTACATAATATTTTAAAATGCGTCGAAAGAGCAAATTTAGATATCACAGATATTTGCCTACAGCCGATAGCAGCGGGGTCAATTGCCCTTTCAAGAGACGAGCGAAATTTGGGAGTAGCATTAATCGATGTAGGTGGAGGTTGTACGACTGTTTCTATCTTCGAAAATGATCATCTTATAGCAACTTCTGTAATTCCTCTTGGTGGAGATAATATTACAAAAGATTTATCTATCGGTTTACGTACTACAACCGAAGAAGCCGAAAATATTAAAATTAATTATGGACATGCCTATTATGATACTGCTTTGCAGGAAGAAACATTTGAAGCAACAATTATTGGAAGTAATCATAAAGAAGTATACAATCAGTTACAAATTTCTGATATGATTGAAGCAAGACTTGAAGAAATATTTGAGCTTTCTAAAAAAGAGATAAGAAGAATGGGTTTTCATGAGTTACGTGGTGGATATGTGCTAACTGGTGGAACAATGAAAATGCAAGGTGTCCTAGAATTGGCCCAGGAAGTATTTAATGCTAATGCTCGGATTGCAATTCCAGATTATATCGGGGTACGTGAACCACAATATACGGTAGGAGTAGGAACCATACAATTTGCTTATCGGAACGCAAAAATCCAAGGCAAAGACTTAACTCCATCGTTACATGTAAATCAACCCTCTAGTAATCAAAGGAAAAATACGAACGAGAAAATTAAAGATGAAGAACCTAAACAATCAAAAGTAGCAAATTTCTTTAAATCATTTTTTGAATAAATCTCGCAACTGAACGAATATAAAAACTAATCGCTTCTATAACTAGTGATTTTCATAGGAGGACAAACCATGTTAGAATTTGATACGAATACGGATCAGCTTGCAACGATAAAAGTAATCGGTGTTGGCGGTGGTGGAAATAATGCGGTAAATCGAATGATAGACCATGGAGTAGAAGGTGTAGAGTTTATTGCTGTAAATACAGACGCACAAGCATTGAATTTATCGAAAGCTGAGATAAAATTACAAATTGGTGAGAAATTAACACGAGGTCTTGGTGCAGGTGCTAACCCTGAAGTTGGGAAAAAGGCTGCCGAAGAAAGTAGAGAACAAATTGAAGAAGTGCTGCAAGGCGCGGATATGATTTTTGTGACTGCCGGAAAAGGTGGAGGAACAGGAACCGGAGCTGCACCTGTTATTGCTCAAATTGCAAAAGATCTAGGAGCATTAACGGTTGGTGTTGTTACACGTCCATTTTCTTTTGAAGGTATTCGAAGACAAAAACAAGCGAAAGCAGGCATCGATTCATTAAAAGAAGCGGTCGATACTTTAATTGTAATTCCAAATGATCGCTTACTTGAAATTGTCGATAAAAACACTCCGATGTTAGAAGCTTTTAGAGAAGCCGATAATGTATTACGTCAAGGTGTGCAAGGTATTTCAGATTTAATTGCAAAACCGGGACTTATAAACGTTGACTTTGCTGACGTTAAAACGATCATGTATGATAAAGGTTCAGCACTTATGGGAATTGGAGTTGCTACAGGAGAGAATCGTGCAGTGGAAGCCGCCAAAAAAGCAATTTCTTCTCCTTTACTTGAAACTTCTATTGATGGAGCCCAGGGAGTTTTAATGAATATTTCCGGTGGCCCGAGTCTTAGTCTATTTGAAGTTCAAGAAGCAGCCGATTTGGTAACGTCTGCTGCAGATGATGAAGTAAACGTAATATTTGGTAATGTTATTAACGAAAATCTCAAAGAGGAAGTAATTGTCACAGTTATTGCAACTGGATTTGATGAAACGAAAAAACAGCAAAGAAAACAAGCTACTCCTCGCCCATCTGCAACATATCAACAGCATGCTGCAGCAACACGAGTTCCGGAGCAACGTGAAAGAGAACCGCAACAAGAAGAGACATACCAAAATGATGAAGATACATTAGATATTCCAACATTTTTAAGAAATCGAAATAGAAAAAGATAACGACAAAGCCTAAGCAGAAAAAATCTGCTTAGGCTTTTTTTGGAAGGTAAGAAACCAGCATGGCTCGCCTTGAGCGAGCCACCATCTATCTTGAAAATAGGTTTGTTTTCATACAAAGTATAAAACTTTCTTACTTCATAAGTGCAACTTTGGCTTTCGCCATAATAGCTTGGCGATAAGCCAAGTTTTCTAATATCGTTCTAGCCCTAGTCTCCTCATCAAATAAATCAATTGTTTTAACCATATATCCAGTAACTGTTGAGTAGCTTAATTTGTTTTGTAAATATCTAAACAAAGTTGCGACGTAAAATACTGCTACGGAAATACACTCCGCTTTCCACGGGCGGCTGCCTTAGCCTTCCGACGTACAGGACGTACTAGTGTCGATGACGTCACAGGACGTGACCGCCTCTAGCCGACCAGGAGTCTCCGTGTATTTCCTTCGCTGGGTGTGCTTGGTAAACTGCTCTGCACAGTTTGATACTACTATCACAATGGTTGATAGAAGCCGTGCCCATATGCCTTCGTGATTAACTTTAATGAATAGTGATTAATCATTCCCCAACTCGATGTGCCCTCGTGATTACGGTAATGAATAGAGGCTAATCATTCCGGCCGTGCCTAAGGATGCGCGAACTGCTCGGAGTTGGAAATCAACGGTTTTCCAACTAGGTTTTTAAATTTTCACAACAGCACAGTATTTATCAACTACGAAGTTTAAGAGCAGTCAAGGCTTACGAAAGGATCCTGTTTTTTTGACAAATTTTCTTAAATCTTGGCGTAAAAAACGTTTTAACTTTTACATGAAATGACATTGTTTTTTCTACCAATCTACTATACTTATGGTACTAAAGAGAAACAGAGAAAGTCTGGA
>NZ_JBPPZG010000265.1:0-4709 GCF_051918545.1 Pseudogracilibacillus amylolyticus (SeqCode)
CTAATCAAGATTGCACTAAATTTGGGCTACAACTTTTCCCCCAAACGATTCAATCGGATGGATTTTTTATGACGAGATTAATAAAAAATGATCATTAAAAATATATGGTTGGTTTGATAAAAAGAGGTGATGGAAGTGAATGGACATTTCAAAACGGACCGGGGTAGGATGCGCTCGATTAATGAGGATGCAGGAGGAATTTTTTACAATAAATCGGGACAGCTATTGGCAATAGTTGCAGATGGTATGGGTGGCCATTTGGCAGGAGAAGTAGCTAGCGGATTAGCCGTTTCCATTATAAAAGAACACTGGGAAAAAATAGATGAAATACATACACCAGTAGAAGCTGAAAACTGGCTTCAAGAAATTATATCGATAATGAATACGACTATTTATAATCATGCATCGGAAAAAGAAGAATATGATGGCATGGGGACTACCGTTGTTGTAAGTGTATGTACAAATGATTTTGTTTCCATCGCTCATATAGGAGATAGTCGTTGCTATTTACTTAATGATACACAATTTGAACAATTAACGAGCGATCATTCCCTTGTAAACGAACTTATTCGTACTGGACAAATAACTGAACTTGATGCAGAGCAGCATCCGAGAAAAAATGTTCTCTTAAAGGCAGTTGGAACGGAGGAAACTGTTCAACCTGATGTTGAAACAATTAATTGGGATTCGAATAATCGTGTACTCTTATGTTCCGATGGACTAACAAATAAAGTGTCCGATGACGAAATTGAACGTCGGTTACGAGAAACGGAAGATATTCATAGTTTAGTAAATGAATTTATCGAGATTGCGAACGAACGTGGAGGAGAAGATAATATAACACTAGCCATCATCCAAAAATTAGAACAAGATCAAGAAGGTGATCCAACATGTTAGAGGGACACCTGCTTAGTGAGCGTTACCGCATTAAACGAACAATTGGTGGAGGCGGTATGGCCAATGTTTATTTAGCGAGAGATATTATTTTAAACCGTGATGTAGCGATAAAAGTATTACGGCTTGAATTTGCCAATGATCCAGAGTTTATCGAAAGATTTGATCGCGAAGCCCAAGCGGCAACTAGTCTTTCTCACCCTAATATAGTTAATATATTTGATGTAGGTGAAGAGAATCATATTTTATATATGGCCATGGAATACATTGATGGGTTAACTTTAAAAGAATACATTGTTCAAAATGGCCCCCTAGATGTGAATGAAGCTTTGGATATTATGAAACAATTAACTGATGCAATCGCTCATGCACATGCAAATGGCTTGATCCATCGAGATATTAAACCGCAAAACATATTAATGGATCGTTTTGGAAATGTAAAAGTGACTGATTTTGGAATTGCTATCGCATTAAGTGCGACTTCTTTAACGCAAACAAACTCTATTTTAGGTTCCGTTCACTATCTATCACCTGAACAAGCCCGCGGTGGAATGGCAACAAAAAAATCAGATATTTACTCACTCGGGATCGTGATGTATGAACTATTAACTGGCCAATTACCATTTTCGGGACAGTCACCGATTTCAATCGCTTTAAAACATTTACAAAATGAAACACCGTCAATTAGAAGCTTGGATGAAAGTATTCCGCAAAGTGTAGAAAATATTGTTTTAAAAGCTACTGCAAAAGATCCATTTCACCGTTATGAAAGTGTTTATGAGATGGAAGAAGCTCTTAATGCAGCTTTAGATCCTGCACATATGAACGAAGCAATATTTAAACCACCTATTGAAGAAGGGGAAGAAACAAAAGCAATACCGATCATTACGGATGAAAAGCTTCAAATGAGCGAACAAGACACCACTATTGTTCATAATAATGACGATGTACCACCAACAACAAATGAAGAAAAAAACGATCCGGTATCACCAGATAAAAAGAAGAAAAAATGGTATAAAAGAAAATGGTTCATTGGTACTTTTCTGCTATTGTTTCTTGCTATTGCAGCCATTGTTATATTTGCTTTAAATGCTCCAAAGGATGTAACAATTCCAGATGATTTAGTCGGAATGGAATTTGAAGAAGCAAAACAGGAGTTAGAGAACTTGAATTTAAAAGTAAATAAAGAGTTAATCTCCTCTGATGAAATTGAGGAAGGGTTTGTAGTAAAAACTGATCCCGGAGAAGGAAGAACCATTAAAGAGAAATCAACTGTAGATGTTTTTGTTAGTGATGGAAAAGAAAAAGTAGAGTTTGATGATTATGTTGGAGAAAACTATAATCAGGTAAAACGGATATTAGATGATGAAGGTTATGAAGTCATTGCCTATGAAAAAATATCGGAACATCCTGTTGGTGAAATTATTACCCAAATTCAACCTGCTCCTAAAAGTGAAGTTGTACCAAGTGAGACGAAAGTTATTTTTGAAGTTAGTGATGGACCTGAAAAGATCAGTTTAAGTAATTTGACAGGCCTAACCTTAGAACAATTAAAAGATTATGCTAAGAAAAATGGATTAAAATTAGATTTAAGTGAAGAATACTCGGATCATGCTCCTGAAGGAACGGTGATTAGCCAAGATCCTGCAGCAAATACTGAGTTAACTGAAGGCAGTGTTGTAAAAGCAGTAATATCGAAAGGGAAGAAAGAATTGCCACCGAAATCTCATAATGTTACATTTACTGTTCCATTTCAACCTGAAGAAAATGAAGAGGGAGAATTGGCATCATCCCAAACCGTACAAATTTATGTAGAAGACTTAAATAACTCATTATCAAATGTTTTTCATGAAGATGAAATACAAGGCGATCAAGAATATACTTTAACGATGGTAATTGCTCCAGGTGAAACTGCGGAATATAAAGTAGTACGTGATGGGGAAGTAATCATTCAGCGAACTGTAGAATATAAGGAAGGTGGCTAAATGGCAGAAGGCAGAATCATAAAAGCTTTAAGTGGATTTTATTATGTTAAATCGAATAACGAAATTTATGCTTGTAAAGGTAGAGGAGTTTTTCGAAATCAAAACATCACACCATTAGTAGGTGATTTTGTTACCTTTGATATAACGGAAAATATGGAAGGTTATATTCAAGAAATAAAGCAACGGGAGAACGAATTTATTCGTCCTCCCATTGCGAATGTAACACAAGCCATTATTGTTAGTGCTGTTAGCCAACCAACTTTTAGTTCATTACTATTAGACCGTTTTTTAGTTGTTGTAGAATCAAAACGAATTAAGCCGATGATTATCGTGACAAAAAAAGATTTAGCAACCGAACAAGAAATAGAGAAGATGAATGCTTTTAAAGAAGAATATAGAAAACTAGGCTATCGATTTGAATTTTTATCATTAGAAGAAAATGTAGATCATCTAAAATTAAAACATTTTTTCAAAAATGAAGTTACTGTATTAATGGGGCAATCTGGTGTCGGTAAATCGACGCTGTTAAATGCAATTAACCCTACTTTTGAAATTCAAACTGCAGAAATCTCACTCAGTTTAGGTCGAGGTAAACATACGACTCGTCATGTAGAATTATTAGAAGTTGAGGACGGTCTTGTTGCCGATACGCCTGGTTTTAGTGCGATTGAATTAAATGAATTAGAGCGAGAAGAATTATCAGATTGCTTTATTGAAATGAGAGAGAAGCGAAATGAATGCAAATTTCGCCAGTGTCTGCATGATAAAGAACCGAAATGCGCTGTAAAGCAAGCTGTAGATAACGGTGAAATTAATCAATACCGTTATGAACATTATTTGCAATTTTTACAAGAAATCACAGAGAGAAAGCCGAGGTATACGAATGACTAAAATAGCACCATCAATCTTATCAGCGAATTTTGCAAAATTGGGAGAAGAAATAAAGGAAGTGGAACAAGCTGGGGCCGATTATATTCATGTCGATGTAATGGACGGGCATTTTGTGCCCAATATAACCATTGGCCCACTAATTGTTGAAGCGATTAAACCAGTAACAAATTTACCTTTAGATGTTCACTTAATGATTGAAAATCCGGATCAATATATACCTACATTTGCTGAAAAAGGAGCGTCGATTATAACTGTTCATCAAGAGGCATGCCCTCATCTACATCGAACGATTCAGCTTATTAAGGATATGAATGTTCAAGCGGGAGTAGTTATTAATCCAGCTACTCCGATCGAAATGATTACAGAAATTCTTTCATATGTTGATCTTGTATTAATTATGACAGTGAATCCTGGTTTTGGTGGTCAATCATTTATTCATGAAATGATTCCAAAAGTAAAAACAATTGCTGAACTTAGAGAACAAAATAATTATCAGTATGAAATTGAAATTGACGGCGGAGTAAATATAGAAACTGCAAAATTATGTACAGATGCTGGAGCAGATGTACTTGTTGCAGGAAGTGCGATTTTTAATGAAAGTGATCGCAAAAAAGCAATAGAGGATTTAAGAAAAGCAATTAATGACTAACTCAATTTTTTACATCATTCATGCAAGGTGATACAAGTGGTTAGATTAAGCTTAATAAAGACTGAGTAACGCTTCCTATGTAAAAGATTTGAGGTTTTATACAATATCCATAAACTGTTGAGTAGTTGAAATCTACCGCAACGGTAAATATAATTAGTGCCTGCTCACTTCTTACTTAAATTTGTGATGAAAACCGCTTCGGCAGAATACTACGCTTTCCACGGGCACGGCTTCAGCCTCCGAAGCACAGGACGTGCAAGTGCAGGTGTTGCGACAGGACGTCGCGTACT
>NZ_JBPPZG010000266.1:0-4707 GCF_051918545.1 Pseudogracilibacillus amylolyticus (SeqCode)
GGGCTCAACAGCCGCCCACGGAAAGCGTAGTGTATTTCCGTAGCGGTATTCTGTTTTGTAGCTTTGTTTTTATTTCTACGAAGGAAATCAACGAAACTGTTACTAGTTTTAAATTTTCACTACTCATCAGTATCCTTCAACTACAATGATGAAAAGCAACAGGGCTGATGAAAAGGACTTTTAATAAAACAAAATCCAGATGCTTCTTTCTCGCATCTGGATTTTTATAAGTAATTAGCTATTAGTTGCCTGAAAATTAACATCAACTGTAATTTCTCCTAATTCGTCTTTTACCATTTGCATAATTTTTACTGCTTCTTCTCTTGGTAAGTTTTCGGTGATAACATGAACATGCACTTTATTATCTTCTGCTCTTACTAGAACATCTTCATAACTTTCATTTTCAGATAAAATTGATTCTTGTAAAATTGTCTCTTTTGTTTCGATGTTTTCGATAAAATCAATTTCATTTAATGCTTCATTAATTTCCGTTGCGGTTGCGCTACTGGATGCTACTATTTCTTTTAAACGATCTTTTTTAATATTCCGTTCGTCTTCGAGTTCCATTCGAATCGTTGTAAAAAGTTCGTTTCCTTGAACTGGGCTAACTCCTTCAACTTCTACATCGCTATCGTTCTGATCCCGATTTACAGTTTCTTCAATACCTTCTTGTCCAGAATCAATGTATGCTAAATCTTCTTGATCTGACATCATATAATATACACTTAATACGATCATTAAGCTTAACATGGTTAAAAGCCATACCGTTTGTTTTTTTAACATTTCAAAATTTCCCCTTTCACTTTGGCATTACTGAAATTCGATATGTTGGTACATCCAGCACTTTTGATACAGATTCAACAATCCATTTTTTCACTGTTGCGTTATCTGCTCCTTTAGCAATGATAAACACTCCTCTAACATCCGGTTTCTTTGTTTGTACTAATACTGGCACCTCCTGATCTCCTTGTCTTACATACACTAGCTTTGTTTCTTTCGTTTCATCTTCAACATTCCTCATACCACCATTTTTATCTGTTTCGTCCGTTGACTGATTACCCATAATTAAATCTTTTTCATATACATTGACATTGGTAGAATCAACGTTAACCATGACTTCTACTTCAGAAACCCCTTTAATTTGATTTAGCATTACCTGTAGATCTTTTTCATAGCTCGCTTCAATTTCGTTAACATTTTTTATGAGGGACACTTCCTCTATATCATCTTCCTGGACTTTTGCATCTGTTTCTTGATTTAATTCTGTATCCAATTCATTTTTGGGACTTAGTAAATTTCCAAGGAGGATGAATAAAATAGCAATTAAAGCAATCGCAAGTACGTATTTTTGTTTCTTATTTTCAGTACCTTTTCGGAAATAGTTTTGAATGAAGTTCTTTAGCTTTTCAATCAAGACGTCCCTCCCTCCCACATAATTTTAATTTTTTCCTTATCTAAACCCCATATTTCTTCTAATGTACCACTTATATTAGTATCATTATTATTCTTCCTCCTCGATTCTTTTGGCCTGTCCGTTTCAATAATAACTGGATTGATGACGTCGGCCTCTTTATCATCTGACTCTCTCCCATCTGAATTTTCCCGTAGAGTTATAATCACCTCATTGAGATTTTCATAGCTGTCCACATTTGGTTCATCAAATGAAAAAGTAAGCTCAACAATTTGTGCCGAATATTGTTCAAATAGTATGGGGTTTGCTTCTTTCATAAGTTGTAACTTTACCTCATTCCATATATATGCATCTTGTTCAGCTTGTATATCTCTTTTTTGTATTTCCATTAAAGTTTCTGTTTCACTCAATGTCGCTTCCTCCTGAAAGATAATCTGTTCAAACTTATCTAACTGTGCTGTTACGTCATCGGTAAATAAATAGAGAATTGGCTTAGCAAGAACAAGTAGCAATAATAAACCGATAACAATATTGACATACTTTTTCATGGAGTTATTAGGGATTAATAATTCCACAATCGTGCCAAGTAATATAAAAACAATGACTTGCATAACCCATTCTGATATTACATTCATAAAAATTCACCTTATCTAAGAAGTAATGGAATATTACTTGCGATAATAAGAATTACGATCGATAAGAAAAACATAAACGTTACTGTAATTAAACAAGCTAGTATATAAAGAATATATTTACTAATAATATTTAAGCTCGTTATAATTGGGCTATTTCCAAGTGGTTGCAGTAATGCTGCAGCAAGTTTATATACAAATGAAATTGCTATTATTTTAATGGCTGGAAAAACTGCGATAATAATGATTATCGTTAAACCAATGATTCCGACAGCATTTTTTAAAAGTTGGGCAGCAGATAAGACTGTATCAGCTGCATCTGTAAACGTCCTTCCTACAACTGGAATAAAATTTCCTGTAATAAACTTTGTTGTTTTTAACGCTACGCCGTCTTGAATGGCAGTAGCAGTACCTTGTACAGACATAACTCCTAAAAAGATTGTTAAAAAAAACCCGACTGTACCGATACTGATTGATTTGAACAACTCTGCTAGATGAGTTGCTTTAAAATTATCATTTAAATTACTAACAATAATAAGTAATGCAGAAAGGTACAATAAAGGAAAAACAAAAGAAGTCATTAAGATACCGCTAATATGAATGAGAAAGATAATGATTGGATGAAAAAATGACACCGTAATTACTTGTCCAAATGTAGCGATAAGGCCTAACATTAAAGGCAATAACGCTATCATAAAACTACTCATCATGTCAATCGTATCTTTTGCATATGTGAATACACTGTAAAAACTATTAAGTGTAATATAAATAAGTACCATATAAACAACAAAATAAGCGATCTTACTGACAGTACTTTTCTCAAAGGCAGCATGCATGGATTGTAAAATTACTGAAAATAACGTTAGAATAATTAATGTGCCTAATAACTTCCCATTGACAATTAACTCATAAAATAAATATTTCACGATGCCTTTAAGGCTTGATTTAAGTGAGATCGTCCCATTTTCTTTAATTAGTTCCGCAATGTTTTTATTATTAATCTCTGGTATAAACTCACCATATTCGGTACCAATTTGCTTCCAAAACAAATCGACTTCTTCAATCGTTAACTTGTCCAATAATTTTTCTTCAATATCTTCTTCAAATTCAATATCGTTTTCCAACTCAATATCTTCATCGTGTTCATTCGCATTTATCTCAATAGGTATAAACAAGATGAAAACAAATAGTATTGAAGCTATACTTTTATACATTTTCATTCATTTGTTTACGACCCCTTTCTTCCCAAACTATAAATTACTGACTAGGAAATTGATTTCCAGAAACAGGAATGAAATTGAGAATAACCTCTACTACGGCGCTAATAATAGGGATTGCTAGTAAGAGGATAAAAATTTTCCCAGCCAATTCTATTTTTGATGCTACAGAAGCTAGTCCTGCATCTTTTGTTACGTTTGAGCCAAGTTCCGTTATATAAGCAATTCCAATGATTTTTAAAATTGTTTCCACATAAAGAGCGTTAACAGATGCTTTATCCCCCAAGGATTTCAATAGTTGAATAATGATGCCAATTTGTTTTATTACGATGACAAGAATAAGAATGCTAGTAATTAACACGATAAAAAATGAATACGAGGGACTGATATCTTTTAAAAGAATGTACAACAATGTTGCAACTATACCGATTAAGACAATTTGAACAATATCCATTATTTATAAACCTTTTAATAAAAATACAGATTTTATTTGCTGAAATAAGTCAGCCAGATGATGAATAACGATAATCAAGACAATAATAAAGCCAACTAGAGAAACAAATTGGGCAATATCCTCTTTTCCAACTTGCTTTAATACTGTATGGATCAGCGCAGTAATGATCCCAATTCCAGCTATTTGGAATAAAATTGTCGCATCAATTAGCATGAGGATACTCCTTTCTAAAACAGTATTAAAACGATGAATATTCCAATAAGAACTCCCAAACTTTTCATCATTTTTTCATATTTAACTCGCTGGTCATTTGCTTCATCTAATTGTTGTTGTAAATGGTGAATTGCTAAAGTTATATGCTTTTGCTGTTGTATAAATGTATGTTGTCCTAAATTTCTCCCAAATTGTTTCATAATTTCCAGCTCATTATTCTTCAGTGCTGAAACAGTTGTTAATCTATCTAATTCTTGATCCCATACGTCTAAAAAATCTGTTACAACAAAGTCAAAATGTTCCGCTAATTGGTTGTAGAAGTTGTTTATAGGATAAGTGGTCTTTTTTCCAATCGTTCGAAATATTTGCTGTAAGGTTAATTGACTGTATTCCATTTCGGCTTCCAACATTTGTAGTGATAATATAAATTGTCTAATTTGTTTCGTCCGATCACTTAAGCGATTACTCATATCAAATCCTATATAAGTGGTTGTGCTAATTAATAAGAAGGCTCCTAACCATTTCATTGTTTTTTCACCAAGTTTGATGTGATTTTTTTACCTTCACCAGTAAAGATATCTATTTTGAAATAATCATGAGTGTCTTTTTGTAAAATTAACATGCGGTCAAAAACATGATTCGCAAATAAAGGTCGCATTGAAGGTCTTCTTTTTAATTCTTCCACTGATGAACCGTGTGCCGTACAAATGATTGTAACGCCTGCAAAAACTGCTTCCATTAACGCATTAACATCATCTTCTTTTCCGATTTCATCTACCA
>NZ_JBPPZG010000267.1:0-4682 GCF_051918545.1 Pseudogracilibacillus amylolyticus (SeqCode)
TGAAGCATTCTTTTCAATTCCACGACGTTTACACCAGCCAATACTATTAAAAGCATCCGTAAATTGATAAAATGGCAACACAGCTTCTAAATCAATTAATGGCCTTATGGAGTTATAGCCTTCTTGATAGGAATGATACAAGGTAAAATCGAAACTCAAAAAATCACGATACAGTTTAGTGAAATCGATTTCTGTTGAACCAAACCGTACACTCTCAAAATCTATCATTCCTGAGACCTTATCTTCATCAACAATTATATTTGCTGGACGAAAATCCATATGTATAAAGCTAGGGCCATCTGAAGGAGGTAGCTGTAGTTTCATATTTTCAAATTTTTCAATGGCCTGTTTGTATAAACTTTCATCCAAAACTTCCTTTACATCCCCGGCAAAACTATAAAATTGACGTTCGACAAAATTAGACCAGTTCGGAAATTCATTTTGTATGCCAGTTAACTCCAATGTAGTAGGAGGCTGAATTTGATGCATAGAGGCATGGAGGATCCCAACCTGAAATGCTACTGTTGGTAAAGCCTCAGTAGTTAGTGGCTGCCCTTTTAATTCAGATAATAAAAACGCACCGGGACACTCCTCATCACCAGACCAATAATCCAACATTTTGGGAATGGAAACTCTATCTTTTAAGATTTCATAGGCTTCCAACTCACGCTGATATTTTAATTTTGTATAAGGTATTTTCAAATAGATATTTTTCCTGTTTAGCAGATTGCATTTATAAACTGTTGAACTATGGGAATCTTCAACCTCATTAATTGATAACACATTCAATTCGAATTGTTGAATGACTCGATTTAACATCCAACCCCTCCGACTACATATTATTTAAAAATTCTATTACTTTCACAATCAGTTATTGACCTGATTATCAACAAATTTCACTAAACTCATCTCTCCTTGTCTGTCAGTATTTTATCTTTCTTCAACCATCTAGCCCTATTGTAGCACATATTTATTCTGTTCTCGTAGACTGTTTTCCGATATTACCCCCACCACATAGCTAAAACAAACAAAGACCAACACGAGACGAAGAAACCAATTACGACGTTTGCCATCAATAAAGTAATAAATACTTTCGGCTTTAATTTTTGCACTGCTAATAAGATAATTTCTATTATGAGTGTAACTAAAAATAAACTAACACTCGTCACAGTTACAATAATTAATGTTTTAAAAGGAGATTCATAAAATAAATGATCTTCGAAATAATAAGCGATGTCTTGACCGTATATGCCCAAAAATGCTGCAAATAAGGTCATACTAAGAAGAATGATGGATAAGACTTTTCGTTTCATAAAAATAACCCTCCATTTCATTCACAACCTGGATCTATTCCTCAAGTTTTCCTGGACTGAACTACTTATAAACTGTCATGCCTGTTTTTTTAATGGTACTGACGATTGTTTTGGTCTTTTAATATAGAAAGATAAAATCAATCCGAGAACCGAAATCACTCCTGCAACAATGAAAGAAATATTGACGCCACGGATTAATCCCTCAACTCCTACTTCCGGGATTGCACTTGTTGCCATAATCGTTACAAGCATCGCTGTTCCAACTGCCCCCGACACTTGGCGGAACGTATTATTCATCGCTGATCCATGTGGAATTAAATGAGGAGGAAGTTCATTTAATCCTGCTGTCGTAACTGGCATCATCACCATCGCAATCGCCAGCATCCTAAAAGCGTTCATGACCGCTAAGAAGGTGAATGACGTTTCCGTGGTTAAATTAGTAAACATAAACGTAGTGATAACTAATAAGAAAAAGCCAGTAATTGCAAGCCCTCTCGCTCCAAATCGATCAAAAAGACGTCCTGTAATTGGGTTCATTAACCCCATTATAATCGCTCCTGGAAGTAATACCAATCCCGAATCAAATGCAGTAAATCCGAGCATGTTTTGCATATATAAAGGCAAGATAACCGCCGTTCCAATCATCGAGATAAACACAATCATCCCAAGCCCTGTCGTTAAGGAAAACATTTTATATGAAAATACTCTAAATTCCAAAATAGGCTGCTCCAATTTCAGTTGTCTTAAAATAAAAATGACGAGCGAAATTGCACCTACGATAATGGCGATAACAAATTGTGCACTGACCCAGCCGACATTCCCAGCAATACTAAACCCATACAATAAACCGCCAAACCCAAGGGTTGATAGAATGATAGACAGGATATCAACTTTTGGATTCGTTTGTTCTGTTACATTTTTCAGTAAAAAATAGGCTGCAACAATATTAATAATCGCAATTGGCAGTATAACATAAAAAACGCTTCGCCACGGAAATTGATCGACAAGCCACCCAGATAAACTAGGGCCAATCGCCGGAGCAAAAGCGATAACAAGTCCAAACATTCCCATCGCAGTTCCTCTTCTTTCAATAGGAAAAATTAAAAACATAATTGTCTGCATTAAGGGCATCATAATTCCCGCTCCAGCCGCTTGGAAAATTCGTCCAATCAAAAGTAATGAAAAGCCGGGAGCAACCGCCGCAACAAGTGTACCAAAAGCAAATAAACTCATCGCTGTTAAAAACAATTTTCTCGTCGTAAATCGTTCAATTAAAAAAGCCGTAACTGGAATCATGATCCCATTTACAAGCATAAAAATCGATTGAAGCCATTGCACGGTACTTTCATTTAAGTTTAAGTCCTCCATGATCGGTGGAAGTGCAGTTCCTAAAAGCGTCTGATTTAAAATCGTAATAAACGCCCCTGAGAGTAATACTAAAATTAAAGGAAGATTTTTTCTTATATAGTTTTCATGTGATTGATTTTCAAGCAAAATATAACCCACTTTCCGTAAACTACCATGTATCATTTAATACAATCATACAATTAAGTCTAACATACTCTAATTTATACAGAAAGGAATCGAGTATAATAAAAAAGAAACAATCACTCGTTGTAGCGAATGATTATTTCTCTTTTTATTTACTTAATGGTTTCAGATACAAAATAGGATTGGTCTTACACAGTAATTTTTTTAACTTGCATCGATATCCGATTTGATTTTTGCCATTCCAAAAACTCCAGTTATATCGGAATTAGCTGTAATAACGTTAAATGTGAAAACATTTGGTTCTACATTTGCTCTTCTACAGCTTCATATAAAATAATCGTTTCCAAAAAACGATCCTCTATTTCTTCAGTTCCGATTATTACCGAAATTACTCGTACGTCACCCATTTGAACAGTCCCGGTGAATCCATATCCTGCCTCTTCTGTAAACCCCGTTTTTAACCCGTCCACTCCGTCATACGTTACATCTACGTCAATAAAATCTACTTCTGTGCCTGTTAGCATCCAGTTCGAGTTGGAATATGTCTTTCCTTGGAAATCGAATTCTCTAAGCTTGGTCACCTCTAATAGTTCAGGAAAACGTTCAATAATATACTTGGTAAGTGCAGCCAAATCTTTTGCCGACATCATATTTTTGTCATCAAGTGAACCGGTTGAATGGAATCCTTGCAAATCATCATTCGTTAACCCAGTACTATTAACAAAATGAGTATCCTCTAGTCCCAGTTCACGCGCCCTCTTGTTCATGAGTGCCACAAACTCTTTTTCACTTCCACTCATTGCTTCAGCCAATGCAATCGTGGCTCCATTTGCAGACCGAATCGCCATTGCACGGAATAACTCCTCTATTGCATAGGTTTGATCGCGCTCTAAAAGAACCGAAGAAAATCCGGGATGATTGGAAATGATATATGCATATTCACTGATTTTAGTAGTGTCCTCCCAGCGAAGCGTATCTTCTTCAATCGCTTCTAAAATTAATAACTCTGTCATTATTTTTGACATGCTTGCAACAGCTAGAGAAGTAGAACTATTTTTCTCAAAAATCACTTCACCCGTTACTGCATTGATCAAGATCGCCGCTTCTGCCTGAATATCCAAATCAGAAATCGGATCAACAACATACCTCTCGGGCATGCTTTTTCCCTCGAGCTGAAGTACCCTTTCCGGAAAATATATTTTGTCCTCTTCAGTAGCATTAATAGTACACGCTGTCAAAAATAATAGAATGATTACTAGTTTGATTCGCTTCATCATTTCCTCCAAATTCGTTATAAATGAGTAGTTTGATTGTAATTTTTGATCATCCACTTATCTTGGTCATAATATATATTACTTATACAAGCATGACTTAATCTCGTCTTTCCCGAACCGATATCGCCATTTGAGATAGTTGCAAGAATCGCGTTAATCACTCCACCATGTGCAACAAGCAGCACCTTTCCACTAGGATACATTTCATGAAGCTTCTGAATACCCTCCATCACACGGTCCGTTAAAGATTCCCGTGACTCCTGATTGGGGAATTCCCGATCTGGAAACGTCGCTTCCCTTTCTTCGCTCGTCATCCCTTCTGCATCGCCAAAGTCTCTTTCTTTAAAAGCAGCCATTTCAATAATCGGTAGCTGTAATTTTTTATTTATAATTAATGCAGTCTCCTTAGCACGGGTGAGTGGACTAGAAATGATAACATCCCAATTGGATTGCGCCAGGTACGTGGCACATTTTTCGGCTTGTTCCTTTCCCGTTGCATTCATTGGAATATCGGCTGATCCTTGTATACGTCCCTCTCGATTCCAATCAGTCTCGCCATGCCTTATAATACAAATCGTAGTCATATGCAAAATCCTTTCTATTA
>NZ_JBPPZG010000268.1:0-4641 GCF_051918545.1 Pseudogracilibacillus amylolyticus (SeqCode)
AGCCTAGGCCGAGCCATGAACTTAAGTAACGCATAGGGACGTTACATCGAGAGTGGGTGCACGGTTATTACATAATAAAGCAAAGTCTCTTGTTAGATATTGAATCTAGCAGGAGATTTTTTAAATTAGCTTGCATGATTTTTTACTATAATAGGGATACATTTAATTTAATAACATACTTCGACATTTATTTTAAAAAGTCCTCCTTTTTATTTAAAAATTTTATAAAAAACTCCGATCTAGAAATTCCATATTCCCAACAAATTCTAATATCTTAAAAGCAATCATATAATAACAGCGAAGGGTTCACAAAAAATCCGTAGAAGCTGAGGTGGTTGACTAAATGGCTTTTAATACTCCAGAACAAATAACTAAAACAGTAGGGGATATTGGTGCAAAAAAAGTCAATTTGCCTTTATTGAGCACATTATCGCTTGGATTTTTAGCGGGTGCTTATATTTCATTTGGCTTCTTATTATACATTCGAGTGACAGCAGATTTACCATTACATATATGGGGATCGGTTGCAGGATTTATTGGTGCAGCCGTCTTTCCACTTGGTCTCGTTCTTGTCCTTGTAGCAGGTGGAGAACTTGTTACAGGAAATATAATGGCCGTTACGACCGCCAGGCTCTATAAGAAAATAACAACGTGGCAGATTGTGAAAAATTGGACAATCATTACGGTAAGTAACTTTATTGGCGCTATTTTTATTGCTTATCTTTTTGGTCATTATTTAGGGTTAACAGAGACAGGCCCTTATTTAGAACAGACGATTCGTGTTGCTGAAAGTAAAGTCAATGAACCATTTCATATGGCGTTTATCTCAGGAATTGGTGCCAACTGGCTCGTCTGTCTTGCTGTTTGGTTAGCTTATGCAGCAAAAGATACAACGGGTAAAATAATCGGTATCTGGTTTCCAATCATGGCTTTTGTAGCGATTGGTTTTCAACACGTCGTAGCGAATATGTTTATCATTCCTGCAGCGATTTTTGCAGGAGTTTTTGACTGGATCATATATGTAGAAAATTTTATTGCCGTTTTTCTCGGTAATACAGTCGGCGGTGCAATATTTGTCGCCACTTTCTATTGGATGGCATACTCAGGGAGTTTAAAGACAGAATAGATTATGAGAGGGTATTAAGAAAAGTTATTGCACTAAGATATAAGCAATAATTATCAATTAACATAAAATATTGATATTTTTTCTTATATAGTGAACCGAGATATAATTAAAGGGAGATAAAATTTCGTTGGCAGATAGGAAACTTTCCTACTGCTCACTGGCTAAAAGCTCGGGCGTCCTGGGACTGTAGCTACGCTTTCGTCCCACCGTAAAGATTTGTCGCAACGCCAGTACTAGCACGTCAAACACTCGTAAGTGCAACTTTAATTCTCGCCAAGGCTTGCACTCACTTAGCATAAGTGCAACATCACCTCTGGCTTTCGCCAATCGGTGTGTTTTCTTTAACGATAAGCCAATTTTTCTAAGGATGGTGGTTTGAAAATGAGCATTGATTTTCATAATAAAAAAAATCGCTTTACTTACGCAACCCGAGCCGCTAACAAATCGTGGACTGAAACAATAAAGACTCTTGTACCTATCGAAAATATTAATAAGGTATTGGATGTTGGATGTGCTGGAGGAATCTATTCTAAGGCACTAGCAGACATGGGGGTGGGTTCTGTTATAGGTATCGATTTTTCCAAAGCTAATCTTGAGGGAGCAAGAGAAAATTGCAAAGAATATAAAAATATTTCATTTGAGCATGGTAATGCTTTTGATACGGGTTTAGATGGTAACAGTTTTGATTTAGTGCTTGAAAGAGCATTGATACATCATATTAAGGATTTACAGGCTTGTTTTAAAGAAGCATATAGAATGTTGAGGAACAATGGATTTTATATTATTCAAGACCGTACTCCTGAAGATTGTTTGCTAGGAGGTAATGATAACCATATTAGAGGGTATTTCTTTGAACTTTTTCCAAGCTTAGTTGAAAAGGAGACTAATCGCAGATATAATAGTCAATTTGTAATTAATACCCTTAAGACAGTTGGATTTAAAGATATCGAAGAAGTTAAATTGTGGGAAATAAGAAGAGTGTATGAAAATAAAGAGCAATTGCTTAAAGACCTAGGCAAAAGAACTGGAAGAAGTATTTTACATGAATTAGACGATAAAGAATTAAAATTATTAATAGATTATATTGATGAGTCAATATCAGTAGATCATAATATAGTTGAAAAAGACAGATGGACAATTTGGAAGGTAGTGAAATAATAGTTAGTTTTTGAAAAAAGTACTTCAACTGGCGTGATTGTGAGAAAACGGAAAAAATCTCAGAAATCAGATTCCAAATTATTTTCCGATCAGCTATTTTAAAATGTTAGAAATATTTCCTCCTTAAATTGGTTATATTATCCACTGGGAGGTGTATTCCATGGATAATAATAAAAAGGATCGTATGAAAGAAGATGTTAATGTGGAGCTTGGTGGAATGGGGTTTTATGGAACAACTTCGAATGAGGAGGTAGCTGGCTACCATTCTTCAGGTGATATTGAAAATGCTGGACAGCTGGATAAAGGGTTTAAGCGACCAAAAGGAGAGGCTGGCGCAGAAGCTTCATTAAAGGATAAACATCAGAAAGATTAGACGTTATTGAAAAAAGCACTACAATTGACTTCTACACATTAGCCAGTGAGCGAGTCAAGAAAGGATTTATACTTTCTGATAACAAAAAGGAAGCATGAAATTATGCTTCCTTATATTAACTCGTTTTTTGTTGTAGTTTTTCTCGTAATCCAAGTGTTTCTGCAGTTGACTGATGAACATGTTGCAGTAACTCTGGGTTTTCCATTAATGATTTACCATAAGAAGGAATCATTTCTTTTATTTTTGGTTCCCACTCCGCAAACTGTTCTGGGAAGCTTTTTTCAAGTATTTCAAGCATGATCGAAACCGCTGTTGAAGCACCTGGAGAAGCTCCTAGTAAAGCGGCAATAGAACCATCAGCTGCACTAATTACTTCTGTACCAAACTGAAGTGTTCCTTTGCCACCATCAGCTGTATCCTTAATAACTTGTACCCGCTGACCGGCTACTATAAAATCCCAATCTTCCAGTTTTGCATTTGGGATAAATTCACGTAATTCTTCTATACGTTGTTCTTTTGATAACATAACTTGCTGAATTAAATATTTGGTTAATGACATTTCTTTACCGCCTGCCGCCAACATCGTTAACACATTATTCGGTTTAACTGAAGTTATCAAATCAAACATCGAACCGGTTTTTAGAAATTTCGGTGAGAAGCCGGCAAATGGACCAAATAATAATGATTTCTTATTATCGATATATCGTGTATCAAGATGTGGAACTGACATTGGTGGAGCACCAACTTTAGCCTTTCCGTAAACTTTTGCATGATGTTGTTCTATCACATCTGGATTATTACATACCATAAATATTCCACTTACTGGGAATCCGCCAATATGTTTTCCTTCAGGAACTCCAGATTTTTGTAATAAATGCAGGCTTCCACCCCCGCCGCCAATAAAGACGAACTTGGAAGTAATATATTCTAATTTCCCATCTTTTGTATCACGAACTTTCAATTCCCATGAGCCATCACTAGTGCGTTTAAGATCCTCAACAATGTGATTGTAATTAATATCAACGTGATTATCTTCTAAATGATTAATCAACATACGTGTTAAAGCACCAAAATTAACATCTGTTCCAGTGTCAATCTTGGTAGCCGCGATCGGTTCGCTTGCATCACGATCTTTCATAATAAGTGGAATCCATTCCATTAGTTTGTCTGGATCATCGGTAAATTGCATGCCTTGAAACAATGGATTGCTTGTCATTGCTTCATAACGTTTCTTTAAAAATTCTACATTCTCTTCTCCCTGTACCATACTCATATGAGGTAATGGCATAATAAAATCTTCGGGATTCTGAATTAGGTTACTATTTACTAAATACGACCAAAACTGCATAGATACCTGAAACTGTTCATTTACATTGATCGCTTTACTAATATCAATAGAGCCATCTGGTTTTTCGGTTGTGTAGTTTAGTTCACACAAAGCCGCATGTCCAGTTCCGGCATTGTTTAATTCGTGAGAGCTTTCCTCCCCTGCTTTTTCGAGCTTCTCAAACACGGTAATTTTCCAGTCAGGTGCTAATTCTTTTAAAAGTGTACCTAAAGTTGCACTCATAATTCCAGCACCAATCAAGATAACGTCTGTTTTAGTTTGTCTGCTGCTCATTTTTACCTTCCTTACACCTTAATATTTTAAGGAAAGGATGTAAGCACTCTTGCTTCCATTAACAGTAAGCTAGAGCACTACTTGAAAACACATCTCTTCCAAACCAATTATAACATTTATACCAAATAATAGTTTATTAGAACACGTTATAATCAATATTATTTACTAATAGTATGTAATAATTAAAAGTTATATGCTTATTAGGACGTGGTAATTTTCCCCATTATTAAATAAGGCATTGAATCTGGGACTCATTTATAAAGAACAAAACATAATCGGGAATGGTACAAGTAATTGAGAATGTAAAATGCCAATCATTATTTAAAATTTATTTATTTCATTAAATGTTAAATACTATAAATA
>NZ_JBPPZG010000269.1:0-4595 GCF_051918545.1 Pseudogracilibacillus amylolyticus (SeqCode)
GTAATATAGTCTATTCCTGACTTATTTGCAACGATATTTTCCCATAAAGATTTGGCATCATTTCCTAATGGAGTAACAGCTCCAACACCTGTTACTACTACTCTTCTCTTTTCCATGAAAAGCCTCCTTGCCTATTCCTTTCCATTCTCTTCTATTCTCTTCTATTTAATAACTTACCATAGTTTACAATAATATGCTCTTTGAATCTACTTCCCCCATTTTAGTGCAACAGCACCCCAAGTGAGACCACCACCAAAGCCTACAAGTACAATAATATCATTGTCCTTAATTTTTCCGTTGTTAACAGATTCGGATAATGCGATCGGGATGGAAGCAGATGAGTTATTACCATAATTTTGCACTGTTTTTGCCATTCTATCTTCTGCAATACCTAATCGTTGTCTTGCCGCCTCCATAATACGAATATTTGCCTGGTGCGGTACTAAATAATCAACATCTTCTTTATTAAGCCCTGCTTTTTCAATAACGTTAACACATGACTGTGGCATTTGGCGAACGGCGAACTTAAAAACTTCACGGCCATTCATTACCAAATGATTCTCTTCATTTTGATACAGTTCTTTCCCACCTGTTCCATCTGCACCAAGCTCAAAGGACAAAATTCCTTTACCTTCTGAAACTTTTCCTAAGACGACCGCTCCAGCACCGTCTCCAAGTAAAACACATGTATTACGGTCAGTCCAATCAGTAATTTTGGATAATTTATCTACACCTACGATAAGAATTTTTTGATAGGCATTTGTTTTGATAAATTGCTGAGCAGTAATCATGCCATACATGAACCCTGCACAAGCTGCTCCAACATCCATCGCTGCAGCTTTTGTTGCACCAAGACGTTCTTGGATCATACATGATACAGAAGGAAACGGTGTATCTGGCGTTACTGTTGCAACGATAATTAAGTCTAATTCTTCAGCTTTTACATTAGCATTTTCAAGTGCCCGCTCAGCAGCCATAAAAGCCATGTCCGATGAATCTTCATCATCTTTAGCAATTCTTCTTTCTTCTATACCTGTTCTAGAACGAATCCATTCATCTGTAGTATCAACAATTTTTTCAAGATCTTTATTTGTAACAATATTATCAGGTGCGTAATGTCCTGTCCCTAAAACTCCAACACCCATCTTGCCATCCCCTTTAAATTTATTAATAGCAAATGTTATGACTTGGTATAAACTTTAAGCTATTTTCCGTTCAGTTGCAAGAAAAAAATACAATTTTTAATTAAAATTCACTCATAATGCGTGTTCAAAAAGGAGGATAAAAAGGACCAAGAAGTTCGAGGCGGCGCAGTTTCGAGCAGCGAAATGTATGCATTTAGATACATGAGCAGCGGAGAAGCAAGCCAACGAAGAAATTCGCAGTGTCATTTTTACCGGACTTTTTGAACATCCTCTCATAGGCTTGTACATTCAGAGCCGGCGCCATTTCTAATTATGAATTATGTTTTATGTACAAATTCCGAAAATTTCAGCACTATCTTATTAACACTTTTAATTAAGGAACAGATTTGATAAAATATATGAGGATAATTAAAAAGAAATAATTGCGGTTAAATGAGGTGGAAACGAATGAGATTTATTATGACAATTGTTTGGGCGCTACTTATTGGTGGTGCATTAGCTTATGTACTTTCAAGCATGGCCGGAGATACGTTTAATATAACTCAATCTATTATGTACTCTGCAGGAGTTTTTCTTGCAATTTTATTAATAGATGGTGTGTTAACTACACAGGAACAAGAATAGTGTAATAAAAGACTAAAATACCCTTGCTATCAACGAGCAGGGGTATTTTTATTTGTTTATGAAGTTAATACCAAGGTAAAAGACTTAATGCCGCAACAAATGCTAAAGGTATGATTAATCTTCTAAATCTCCTTGGTCGTCCGTATCCAAAGCCATAACCCGGTCCACCGAAATATGGATACCTTCCAAATTGATTTGGTGCAGGATTGGGATTCCCTCGCATTTGCATTTCATTTTGTTCAAGTGGCACTGCTACATATAAATTCTCCTCATCAACCCCAGTAATAATTCCATCCGTTTTTAATCCATCAGTCGTTTCAATAAGTACATATGAATGCATATGCTCTTTACACATTTCATATATATCTTTATACGTTTGATTTTGATTCATGGCATATTCCTCCCTCACCATCTAGACTATTCATCTAGATGTGTGAAGGTTCCCTGCTTATACTGTTTTTTACGCTAAATTTAGACAAGCTTAATTTTTGTCCGTACATATGTTACTTCTCTATATTCCCTTAAATAAGAAAGGTGGGCTTTTCTTGATAGATGAACTTATATATTTATTAAAATTTATTCTATTAGGATTTGTACAAGGTTTTACCGAACCGCTTCCCGTCTCCTCAAGCGGTCATATTGTCATAATCAAAGATTTGTTTAATGTATTTACACCTGGGCTTTCTTTTGAAATTCTCGTTCACTTCGGTTCACTTATCGCAATTATTATTATTTACCGCAAAGATTTGTTGGAATTAATATCAGATAGTTTTAACTATTTGATGAGTCGTGATGAACAATACAAAAATAGTTTCCTGTTCAGCTTCTATTTACTGCTCGCAACGTTTATTACTGGAGTAATCGGCTTAACAATTGAACAGTATATAAGTGAGGAACTGACGAAACCGTTTTTTGCTGGAGTTGCCCTTCTCGTTACTGGATTTTTTATATGGATTATTCGAAATTTACACGGTCAAAAAGCAGATAGGGATCTATCGATAAAAGATGCAATTATTATTGGTCTTGCTCAAAGTGTTGCATTAATCCCTGGTATAAGTCGATCGGGTGCAACTGTTGTGGCAGCAATGTTACTCGGGATGAAACGTGAAACTGCTCTACGATTTTCTTTTTTATTATTCATTCCTGTAAGTGTTGGGATTAATATTTTATCTTTTAATGATATTATTACCGATGAACATTTTATGCCAAACCTTATTCCTTACACTGTCGCTTTTTTAACGTCACTCTTGGCGACTTATTATGCATTAAAAGTATTTATTCATGTCATGATTAAAGGAAAGTTAATTATCTTCAGTATTTATTGTTTTGTTGTTGGTACTGCAGTGATTTTTTATTATTTACCTTTACATTGAACGACTGTTGCTATTCAAACGAAAAACCTTGTTGCAACTTTATAACATTGTTGAAGGATACTGTGCAGTAGTAAAAATTTAAAAATCAGATGATTTCCGCTGTGTAAAAATGAACGCAGTCACAAAGCAGAATACCGCTACGGAAATACACTACACTTTCCGTGGGCGGCGGATAAGCCTTCCGACGTACAGGACGTACTAGTGTCGATGACGTCACAGGACGTGACCGCCTCTAGCCGACCAGGAGTCTCCATGTATTTCCGCTGGTGCAGTGGATGATAAATGTTCTATACCGGAGATTCACCGATCTAGTTGATTAATAGGGTCACACAAGGTGTTTTCACGTTCCCCTGCGCGATGTATGAACTCTGGAATGTCAACACTTTTTCAGACAGCTTTTTTAAGGGGAACTTTTTGTTATACATAGATAAATTCATGTGCAAAAAAACAGCTCGCTATATTCGATTACTGCACCTGTTCGTAATATAAGCTAAACATAAAGATTTATCAGCTAATAAGTCCGTCAATTCATTTTTTATATCCAATACTTTCTCATATAAAATACACTTTTACGAAATATACTCAACCCTAAATTTAAAGCCGTATTCTGCTATTGGAAAATACGGCTTTTTTCATAAAATCTTCATTTCACTTCACTGGTAAAATCTCTTTTAAGCCCCTTCCATCATATCTCGTCTACGATAACCAAGATAACCAATTACTATCAACATAAGACTAATACTTGTTAGTATAGTAAAAGTGGCAGCATCAAAATCCTCCATAGGCATCTGTGGAATCCAGCTTTGAATCGCTGTTTTAAAGAACCATTTTGGTAAGTCTAATATGCCGCCAAAATAATTTAATAAAAAAGAGTAGGCAAGATACACATAAACTACTTTACCCAGTTGCGGTGCCCAACCGAGGGCTAAAGCTGCAAGACCTGTAAAGAATAAGACGGTTGGTAAGAAATTGTAACCAGCAATAAGGAAATCTGTAACATTCATTGTTGAATGATCTCCCATAGCCGCGACAGCCGTTCCACCAAGACCACCAGCAGCGAATAAAATCCCAATTAAACTTGCGATCATAGCGATACCGATAATAGTCCAGTAAAGTTGACTGCGGGTCACTTTTGTAGCAAAAAGCTGACTTAAATGGGAGCGATTTTCTTCAGAAAACAGCTTATTTACAATAGCAATTGGTAAAATTGAAACTAAGCCAATCATGACCATCATAATCGTTCCTGTAAAGGATTCTTCGATGGAAAAACCTGAGTGAGAAAACATTTGCTTCATCATTTCATTACTTTCCAGGAAGGTCTGCATGTCACCATAAATCGAACCGTAAGCAGCACCCATGACAACAAACGCTACCATCCAACTAATGATCGTGCCTTTGTTAATTTTGATAAATAATCCACGGACTGACAATAAAGATTTCTTTGCGCTTTCGC
>NZ_JBPPZG010000270.1:0-4585 GCF_051918545.1 Pseudogracilibacillus amylolyticus (SeqCode)
GAAATGTCATAATTCTGTTACAAACTGTAGCTACATACATATAGACTACCCATTTGGTAATTTAACTAAACATAGATCTTCCAAAATTTATCCAAACAATTTTCTGACAAATATGGTAGTAATAGTTTTTCCAATCTTATGAAAAATAAACCTAATTTTGTCAAAAAATGCAGGACAACTTATACTTTCACTTGCTTTCACCAAAACAAAAGTATATCATTTAATAAGGATTATAGGAAGAGTGTGAGGAGATTTTTTTTGATAAATCTATAAATTTAAAGCAGAAGAACAATGGAGTGAATGGATTTTGAAAACAATATTTTCCGGCATACAGCCGAGTGGAACGTTGACGCTTGGAAATTATTTAGGTGCGATTCGGCAGTTCGTTCAATTACAAAACGACAACAACTGCTTTTTTTGTATCGTTGATCAACATGCGATTACCGTTCCTCAAGACCCTAAACAATTAAAGCAAAATATTAAATCATTGGCAGCCTTATACATAGCGTCTGGCATTGATCCAGATAAAGCAACCTTATTTATCCAATCGGAAGTCCCTGCTCATTCTGAATTAGGCTGGATGTTGCAGTCTCTTACGTATATGGGTGAATTGGAAAGAATGACTCAATTTAAAGATAAATCAGCAGGAAGAAGCGCAGTATCATCTGCGTTATTTACATATCCAACACTAATGGCAGCTGATATTTTACTTTATCAATCCCATCTTGTCCCTGTCGGTGATGACCAAACACAGCATCTGGAATTAACAAGAAATGTTGCGGAACGATTTAATAACCGTTTTGGAAACACATTCGTTATTCCCGAAATTAGCATCCCTAATGTAGGTGCCCGGATTATGTCTTTACAAGAGCCGACGAAGAAAATGAGTAAATCTGACGAAAATACAAAAGGATTTATTTCGATGCTTGATACACCGAAACAGATCGAAAAGAAAATTAAAAGTGCTGTCACCGATTCAGACGGGATTGTAAAATTTGATTCTGAAAACAAACCTGGAGTTTCCAATTTACTTTCCATTTATGCTAGCTGCACAGGCAAATCAATTGAAACGGTTGAAGCACATTTTCAAGATAAACGTTATGGTGATTTGAAGTCAGAAGTCGCTGAAGCTGTCGTTAATACGCTAGCACCAATTCAAGAGAAATATGAAGCATTAATTAGCTCAACAGAACTTGATGAAATTTTAACAAAAGGTGCTGAAAAAGCAAACCAAACCGCGAGCAGAACGCTTCAAAAAGCAAAAAAGAAAATGGGATTACTTAGATGAGTTTTTGAGAATTATTTACAAATGAAAGAGAATCAGAAGAAAAAACTTCTGATTCTCTTTTTTAATGTAATTTATTTTTGTTTTCGACTTGTTCTAAATCCCAAAACTTTTCTAAAAATGGGTTTCCTTTTACAAGTTGCGAACAGAACTCTTCATGTGCTTCACTCCATCCGATCTTTACGTCGTCATAAAGAGTCTGCCAAATTTCTTTAATACTAGCCTGGTGTGTCGTATATGTAAGTTGGTTATTATCCCATTCTGATAACCAGTAAAGTATTTCATTCAGATTATCTGTTGTTTTTAACTGTTCCATGGCAATCATAAGTAACTTTTTTAACTGTCTTTCTCTTCTCGTTAATCCTTGAACATATTTTTCATCCATTGCTGTTAACGACTCGTTACGATCATTTTCTATTGGTGTAAAGGTAATATTTATTTGCTTAGCTTTTTTACATAACTCAAAAACTTGTTGTTCTTGTCTTGGAATTAGTCTGCTTTTACGGACTGGAATCTGATAGCCTATCGTATCAAAGGCCAAAATTCCCCTACCATCCGTTACAATACAAGCATAATCTAACATTTGCCTCGTATGTCCTTTTCGGATATAAGCACGTTTATGAATCATCTCTAATAATTCTTCAGGTAAATCATACAAACTATTTTCTATATAATCATAAAGACTTTCAGTTATATGTAATACGGGCACCTGTTCTAAAATTTCAATTTGGTCTGTCTTGCGCCACTCATGATAGTGACATATATTATAACCCTCTTCTTCTCCTTCAAACCAATTCACCCAAACATCATATAAATACAACATGGTTATTCCCTCACTTTAAAATACTATTTATGTAACATTATGACCAGCATTACGTAAAAATATTCGAGTAAATGCTGAACTGTTACATTTTTTCAGGGAATCGATGGATGGCAATAAGCATCATAATGAAACCAATTGGAAGGAAGTAACATTCCAATCTTCCTTTAATAAACATGAAATAGTCAAACCAAGAAATTCCAGCGGGTAAGAAATTCATATAAGCGATGATGGTGACTCCACCAGAAACAGCTAGTCCAAAACCGATCAAAAATAACAGGAGATATCCCATATTCCCCACCTCATAACTTGTCCAATAACCTTAATTATTGAATGTATATTCGGAGATTCGGTGAAATATGTGTACGGGAATAATATAGGTAATGTATGATTGAATAAGGATGGGAGAAAAATTAAATGCATGAGCGAACGTGAAAAAGACTAGCGGAACCGCTAATCGATGAAAATGCTACCCGGGGGGAAGGTGAATGCGTCTTACGTTACCATAATTGATAAAAGTACGTGCGTAGAGGAATGATTAAGAGTTAATCATTACCGTAATCGATGGAGATACGGCAAATGGGGAAGGATTAAGGCATATTCATTACCGTAATCGAGGATTTTACGGTAAGTAAGGAATGATTGGAACGATAAAAGCTTTATAATAAAAAAACTGACCCTAATTAGGATCAGTTTTTATATTTTTTAAATACGAGACAAGCATTATGTCCGCCAAACCCGAAAGAATTGCTCAATACTACATTGACATCTTGTTTTCTAGACTCGTTAGGAACATAGTCCAAATCACAATCCGGGTCAGGAGTTTCATAATTAATTGTGGCAGGTACAATGCCGTCATCGATAGCTTTAACAGAAATTACTCCTTCTACTCCACCTGCTGCACCCAGTAGGTGACCTGTCATTGATTTTGTAGAAGATACCGCCAATTGTTTAGCATGCGCGCCAAAAATATTTTTAATTGCTTGCGTTTCATATTTATCATTCATATCCGTGCTTGTTCCATGTGCGTTTATATAGTCAACTTCTTCAGGTTTTACATTGGCATCATTTATTGCCATTTGCATCGCACGAGCTGCTCCTTCTCCACCCTCTGCAGGTGCAGTAATATGGAAAGCATCACCTGTTGCGCCATACCCAACAATTTCCGCATAAATTTTAGCCCCACGATCTAACGCAGAATCTAAAGTTTCTAAAACTAAAATTCCAGCCCCTTCGCCCATCACAAACCCATCACGATTTTGATCAAATGGGCGGCTTGCTGTTTTTGGATCTTCGTTAAACGTTAAAGCCTTCATTGCGGAGAACCCAGCAAAAGCCATATTTGTTATTGGCGATTCAGTTCCACCAGTAATTATATAGTCAACATCTCCTCGCTGCACCGCTTTAAATGCATCTCCAATTGAGTTTGCACCAGAGGCACAAGCCGTTACAGAACATGAGTTAATTCCTTTGGCACCAAGTTGAATAGAAACTTGTCCTGCTGCCATATCAGGAATTAGCATCGGAACAAAAAATGGACTTACTCGACGGTATCCTTTATCGATAAAACGTCTAAGTTGTTCCTCGTACGTGTCCATTCCACCAATTCCACAACCGATCCAAACACCAACACGTTCTGCATTGGATTCATCAATTGTTAAATTAGCATCCTCTACGGCCATTTTAGAAGCGGCAACCGCATATTGTGTAAATAAATCCATCTTTCTTGCATCTTTACGATCCATGAACTCTTTAGCATCAAAGTCTTTAATTTCACCTGCAACAGAAACAGGAAAATCATCCTTATTAACACGAGTAATATAGTCTATTCCTGACTTATTTGCAACGATATTTTCCCATAAAGATTTGGCATCATTTCCTAATGGAGTAACAGCTCCAATACCTGTTACTACTACTCTTCTCTTTTCCATGAAAAGCCTCCTTGCCTATTCCTTTCCATTCTCTTCTATCTTAATAACTTACCATAGTTTACAATAATATGCTCTTTGAATCTACTTTCCCCATTTTAGTGCAACAGCACCCCAAGTGAGACCGCCACCAAAGCCTACAAGTACAATAATATCATTGTCCTTAATTTTTCCTTTGTTAACAGATTCTGATAATGCGATCGGGATGGAAGCAGATGAGTTATTCCCATAATTTTGCACTGTTTTTGCCATTCTATCTTCTGCAATACCTAAGCGTTGTCTTGCCGCCTCCATAATACGAATATTTGCCTGGTGCGGTACTAAATAGTCAACATCTTCTTTATTAAGCCCTGCTTTTTCAATAACGTTAACACAAGACTGTGGCATTTGGCGAACGGCGAACTTAAAAACTTCACGGCCATTCATTATCAAATGATTCTCTTCATTTTGATACAGCTCTTTCCCACCTGTTCCGTCTGCACCAAGCTCAAAGGACAAAATTCCTTTACCTTCTGAAACTTTTCCTAAGACGACCGCTCCAGCACCGTCTCC
>NZ_JBPPZG010000271.1:0-4567 GCF_051918545.1 Pseudogracilibacillus amylolyticus (SeqCode)
AAAAATAAATGATGTCATGACAGATAGTCGTGCCGAAAAAAAGCATGCTTTATTTATTCCAATTGTTGGAGACACATTCAATGGGCATGACTTTATCGATCAAGCTATTCAAAATGGTGCTATTGCAGCTTTATGGGATGAAAAAGAAAAGCTTCCAAGTAATGTACCAGCTTCATTCGTCTTTTTTTTCGTTTCGGATACATTAAAAGCGATGCAAAAACTAGCTAATATCTATCGAGATGATATCGATCCAATTGTAATCGGAATTACTGGTTCGAATGGAAAAACGACGACGAAGGATCTTGTTAAATCTATTTTACAAACAGAACATAAAACCCATGCAACGAAAGGAAATTTCAATAATCATATTGGGTTACCGATCACTATTTTAGAAATGCCTCGGGATACAGAAGTTCTAGTCGTAGAAATGGGAATGAATGATTTTGGTGAGATAGATTTACTTACTAAAATTGCTCAGCCTAATTTTGCCATCATTACAAATATTGGTGAATCCCATATTGAGCATCTTGAATCAAGAGAAGGGATTGCTAGAGCAAAACTTGAAATACGAAATGGATTAAACCAAAATGGATTTTTGGTTATAGATGGCGATGAACCATTATTAAAGTCGGTCGCGGATGAGAAAAATGTCATCACTTGTGGATTTGCGAAAACAAATGTAGTAAATATTTCAGATGTACAGATAGGCGAACAGTCAACCTTATTTAAAATAAATAATGAAGACTATTCGGTTCCTTTACTAGGAAAACATCATGCGAAAAATGCTACGCTTGCGATAGTTATTGCTAGTCGGCTAGGTCTAGACCATCAAACAATTCAAAAGGGTTTGGATATGCTTGAACATACAACGATGCGCTTTGAAAGAATTCAAGGTAAAAATGGCGTATCGATTATAAACGATGCATATAATGCTTCAGCAACTTCTATGAAGGCAGCCATTGAAGTTGTAAAACAGTTAGAAGGTTTTAAACATAAAGGACTTGTCTTAGGGGATATACTAGAATTAGGAACTTATTCAAAACAGATGCATCAATCTGTTGCAGATACAATTGAAAAACCAATCGATTTTGTAATTACTTTTGGAGAACACGCCATTGAAATTACAAAACGACTGCAGCATAAAAACACTGCTGTGATAAGTCAACATTGTGCAACAAAGAAAGAAGTTATCGATTTATTACAAAATTACTTACAAGAGGAAACATTACTATTATTTAAAGCTTCAAGAGGGATGAAATTTGAAGATATAATCCAAAAAATTATGGAATAGTAATGGGACGGCTTCTTATTAAGGAGGAATAGGAAACTAATGAGTCTATACATTGTTATTATGACACTTGCAATAAGCTTTTTAATAACCGTCCTACTATGTCCTATATTTATTCCTTTTTTACGTAGACTAAAATTCGGACAGAGCATTCGGGAAGAAGGCCCAGAATCTCATATGAAAAAATCCGGTACTCCGACAATGGGTGGCATAATGATTGTTTTAAGTATTACATTAACGACGATCATTTTAATGTATAAATTTGTGGAAATTCCCGTTAGTTATGAATATTGGTTGCTCTTATTTGTACTCGTCGGTTATGGTTTATTAGGATTTTTAGATGATTTTATAAAAGTTGCTTTAAAACGGAATTTAGGACTGACTTCAAAGCAAAAGTTAGCAGGGCAAGTGATTATTGCTATTATTTTTTATTTTACTTTATGGTTAAATGATTTTCCTACTTATATTAAAGTACCAGGGACTGAACTACAGTGGGATCTTGGCTGGATGTATGCAATACTAATTCTTTTTATGTTAGTTGGTTCTTCCAATGCAGTTAATTTAACAGATGGACTGGATGGTCTTCTTGCAGGAACAGCAACAATATCTTTTGGTGCGTTTGCTTTAATTGCATCTTATTACTATCCCCAATTTGAAATTATTACGATTTTTTCACTGGCAGTAGTCGGTGCTTTAATCGGATTTTTAGTGTTTAATGCACATCCCGCCAAAGTCTTTATGGGAGATACAGGATCTCTTGCTTTAGGTGGGGCAATCGCTGCGGTTGCAATATTAACAAAAATGGAAATTATCTTAGTTATCATTGGTGGGGTTTTTGTCATTGAGACACTTTCTGTCATTATTCAAGTAATCTCTTTTAAAACGACAGGTAAAAGAGTGTTTAAAATGAGTCCCCTACATCATCATTATGAATTAAAAGGTTGGTCTGAATGGCGAGTTGTAATGACATTTTGGGTTGTCGCAATTATTTTTGCGACAATTGGCATTTATATTGAGGTGGCACTAGCATGAATGAACTGAAAAATTTCTCATATAAACATGTATTAGTATTAGGATTAGCAAAAAGTGGTACAGCAGCTGCAAAAGTATTGTTACAAAATAATATAAAGGTACGGGTGAATGATTATAACACTGGCGAGAACTCAAAAATAGTTGAAGAATTAATAAGTCAGGGTGCAGAAGTTATTGTAGGTTCGCACCCTATTTCTATTTTAGAAAACATAGATGTCGTCGTAAAAAACCCTGGAATACATTATGACAATATTATTGTTGTAGAAGCAATGAATAGAAAGATACCAATCATAACAGAAGTGGAACTAACTTCCATGTTAGCTTCTAATCATGATATTATTGGAATTACTGGTTCAAATGGAAAAACGACAACAACAACTCTCGTTGCGGAAATGTTAAAACATAGCGGGCAAAAAATGAAACTTGCGGGAAACATTGGGGTTGCATCGATCGAAGTTGCTCAAAATCTTGAGGAAAATGAGAAGTTAGTATTAGAATTATCCTCGTTTCAACTAATGGGAATCGAGACATTTAGACCGCGCGTAGCCGCTCTTTTAAATTTATTTGAAGCTCATCTTGATTATCATGGAACAGTGGAAAATTATAACCGAGCAAAAATGAATATATTTAAAAATCAGACAGAGTCAGATTTCTTAATTTATAATGCAGATGATCCTATCGTAAAAGAGGTTATCAATGAAGCGAAATCGACTCTTATACCGTTTTCCGCAAAAACGGTACAGCCGGATGGCGCGTACGTTTTAGATGGAGATATATATTTTAAAGATGAAAAGATTATTTCATTATCTGAGGTAGTGCTTGTAGGTGAGCATAATGTCGAAAATATTTTGGCAGCACTTAGTATTTCTATATTAAATGGTGCTACAAAAGAAGGTGTTCAGTATGTACTTAAGACTTTCAGTGGTGTCAAACATCGACTACAATTTGTTGCCAAAATAAATGAGCGTCTTTTTTATAATGATTCCAAAGCAACGAATATTTTAGCTACACAAAAAGCTTTAACCTCTTTTACACAACCGACAATTCTTTTAGCTGGTGGTTTGGATAGAGGTAATTCTTTTGATAGTTTGTTACCTGATTTGAAGCATGTTAAGGCGATGATTGTCTTTGGAGAAACTGCTCCTAAATTAGTTGAACTTGCAAAAAAAGCAAATATAAATACAGTAGTAAAAGTAAAAGATGTAACTGAAGCTACGAAGGTGGCTTTTGAAGCATCCGAAAAAGGAGATGTTATTTTACTATCACCGGCTTGCGCAAGCTGGGATCAATACAAAACGTTTGAAGAAAGAGGGGACATGTTTATTCAAGCTGTGCATATATTAGCATAGGGGGACAACTTTTTCTTCAAATAAACTTCATATTATGATTTTCCCCCACTTTAGTTAGAGGGGGCTTTTTTATGTATAAATTAATGAATGAACAAAAACGATTGCCTGACTTGACTCTTTTATTACTAGTTATGCTTTTACTTATTGTTGGACTCATTATGGTGTACAGCTCATCGCATGTTTGGGCAACGTATAAATATGATGACGCCTTCTTTTTTGTAAAACGTCAACTTTTATTTGCCGGTGTAGGTGTTATCGGTATGTTCGTCATTTATTTAATTCCTTATCAAGTATGGAAAAAATATGTCAAGGTCATTCTTGTTTTATGCTTATTATTATTGTTGCTCGTGTTGATCCCTGGTATTGGAATTGTTCGCGGAGGGGCTCAAAGCTGGATTGGAATAGGAGCATTTAGTATTCAACCTTCAGAGTTCATGAAACTCGGCCTGATTTTATATTTAGCAAGCTATTTAACAACACATCAGAAATATATTACAACGTTTGGCAGAGGATTTTTTTTACCAATTTCATTAATTTTTATCGTCTTTGCTATCATTATGTTGCAGCCAGACTTTGGGACCGGTGTTGTTTTAGTTGGAACTTGTGTGTTAATGATTTTTATCGCTGGAACAAGATTATCTTATTTTATTTATTTAGGGATCATTGGAATCATCGGATTTGCTTTATTGATTTTGTCTGCACCTTACCGAATAAGTCGAATAACTTCTTATCTAAATCCATGGGATGATCCATTGGGTGATGGGTTTCAAATTATTCAGTCTCTGTATGCGATTGGGCCAGGAAAATTAATGGGTGTAGGATTTGGTAATAGTTTACAGAAGTTTTTTTATCTACCAGAGCCCCAAACTGATTTTATTTTTGCTATTATAGGAGAAGA
>NZ_JBPPZG010000272.1:0-4556 GCF_051918545.1 Pseudogracilibacillus amylolyticus (SeqCode)
AAGTTATAAATCAAGAAGAGGATTCTGAACAAGGATCTCAACTGCAATCTAATCAAATGGAACAATCCATGGGAAATAAAAAGGAAAATGATTAATGGAAGTGAACCTCGCCCCACCAAATCTTAGAATTTGGAAGGGGCTTTCTTTGACTTGACTCAAGAATGCGACGGCTAAATCTCACTAATTGTCCCGCAACTTGAAAGGGACTCGCGCCTTCATCTTTATTTGTTCAACTTAATAGACTGAAAGTACGGCGATTTCCAAAAGGTTTCAGAGGATAAATTCATCGTTTATTAGTTAGCCGAACTTCATTTTTCAAGACACATCTTTAAGTTCAGCTTTTCTTTTGATAACAGGTTTTAATTCAGCGATTAAAATTGCCGTCATGATCAGAGTAGCCCCAATCATCATCCGGACAGTCAATAGTTCATGTAAAAATAGAACCGATAACACCATGCCAAAAAATGCTTCCATCGATAATATTATCGCTGCTCTTGTAGCTGTCGTATATTTAAATGCGATATTTTGCGAAAGATATGCTATGGTTGTAGAAAAAATCGCTAAGTATATTAAGGAATATATCGCTCCTTTTTCCATTGTCATCGGGATATCTCCTTGAATAAGTAAAACAACAACCCCGATAAAAGAAGCCGTCATAAATTGCACTACCGTAAGAGAAATCGCATCTTCTTTTTGTACAAATAAATTCGTATAAAAAATATCAAATGCGAATCCAACCGCACAAGCGAGTGATAATGCATCGCCAATATTAATCGTCATGGAACCTTGCAAGGATAAAAAGCCAATCCCAATTATCGCCATAACTGAACCAATCACTTCATGGCGATCAATTCTTCGTTTATAAATAAAGTAAGCAATAATTGGTACAATAACCACATTCACAGCAGTTAAAAAAGCATTTTTAGAAGGAGTCGTATATTCTAAGCCAACTGTTTGGAGAGCAAAAGCAACATATAAAATCGTCCCTAGTACTGCTCCCTTCCAAATGACAGAGAAAGTAAATGTCTTAAATTTATAACTGAAAATTAAGGCCATAATAATTGTAGCGAGAACAAATCTACCTGCCATCAGTTGATATGCAGATAAATACTTTAATCCAATTGCAGTTACAACAAACCCGCTTCCCCAAACGAATGCTGTAAGTAGGAGCAACCCATCTCCAATATATTGCTTCTTCATCTTGCTTCACCCTCCACATAAATACTAGAATAGCATAAGAGTAGAAGCAATTATATATTTATTTTTCCAAAGTTTCTTGTTTATTTTTGAACAAATTCCAAATGAGTAGTAAATTTTTTTATCGACCGATCCAACAAATATAGTTTGATTCCCATCGATATATGTTCATAAAAAACATTTTCATTGCTTGAAGCATCCACTAATTGGCGAATTTTCGTAAGTCGATAACGGATTGTATTTGGATGACAAAAGTGAGCTGCAGCGATTTCTTTAACATTTCCTTTTTTCATAACAAACGTGGTTGCCGTATCAAGTAATTCTCCATTATCAAGCACTTCTCCTAAGTAACTTTTCACGTAATCGTTGGCAAATTGTGCATCTCTCCTGTATAACTCAATAAGTATTTTTTCAGAGCCTAGTTGTTCGTAATGAAAAACAGACTGTCCTTCCATTTCTGCTAAAAAATTTGTATAAAAAGACTCTCTAACCGCTAGATGAAGTCCCGTTTTTGTCTGATGTACCTGACTATAACTGATGATTAAATTTTCTTTTGGTAGCTTGAAGAAATCCATCCAATCGTTCAACATGGTGTCTAAATGAAACTGTTCATTTTTGTTTGAAAAAAGAATAAATATACTTCGTCTGTACTTACATACAATCCCAGTCTTTAAAAAAGAACTGAATTGGAGAAAGCTTTCCATCCATCGATCATTCTCAGAATCTGTCAATCGTATAGTTGCTACAGCTACATACTTTTCAAAAGGTTTATTCATTTGTTTTATAAAACCATTGATCTGCTCTTCTTGTATTTTTTCTATAATAAAACGCTCCATCATCTTTTCTAAATAAAGCGTATGGTTCTTTTCTTTCATATAATCTAGTACTTCAAGAATAATGTCTTCAAAAAATTCATCTCCACCAAAACGTAGAATTGGAAAAGCTTTATCATTCGCATAATCCAATACTTCTTGTGGGAATTCACTAAAAATAACAGGTTTATACGCTAAAGCACTTACGTTTAGCTCGATAAGTTTTTTTATAGTATTCAGTAATAACTCTGGATTTTTCTTGGCAAATAAAAGACTACTAAGCACAAGGCTGTTCGGGTTAAAAATTGTATCTCTAACTGGACTGATTCCTTTTACAAACTCAAAATCCAATATTTCCACACTCTCGATAGGTTTGTGTAAAGCATTATCTCCCGCAACTACCGAAAAGTTTTTCGTAATGTACACCTGCCATAAGTCTTTTACGGTCATCATCTTTTTATCATCCTAACGAATATAGATAATTTAATTATAGATTATTGTTCATAATAATAAAGCATATAAGAGTCTTGGACAAAAGTGTTTAGTCATTAAAAAATCCGAACTTTAATACAAATTGTATTCGTTCGGATCAATCCTTTAGTTATTATTAGAAACTTTATTGGTTATTGTGACCGTTAGAGCTCTTTTCCCAGGTCAGCGGGAACATAACCACTTGAATTATGACCGTTTTAGATTCATTCATGATCTCACCGGCATAAAGTTGTAGTCATAACAACTAAAAGGGTAAATCAACAATTAGTTCAACTACTACCGGTATTCAACTGTTGAAATAGCTACATTCAAAAACAACTTCCTAGCTTGTCAATCGTTCTTTCTTTGGAGTGGAACGTTTTTGTTAATCCCAAGCTCCAATATTACAGAGATCCTTTAGCTTCAATTGCATTTTTATCATGAAACGTTTTTAAATTCAGTTTGTTTAAAATTCGTGAAGTCAATGTCCCTGTTACCATTGCTCCGTTTACATTAACTGCCGTGCGTCCCATGTCAATCAATGCTTCAACCGAGATTAGTAATCCGGCTAATGCAACAGGCATGTTCATTGAGGATAGTACGATTAGCGCTGCAAAAGTTGCTCCTCCACCAACACCGGCCACACCGAATGAACTAATTCCAACGATTAATACTAACTGAACGATAAAAGCTGGTGATAATGGATCAATACCAACTGTAGGTGCAATCATCACAGCAAGCATCGCTGGATAAATTCCGGCACAACCATTTTGCCCCATCGTTGCTCCAAATGATGCTGACATGTTCGCAATTCCTTCATCAACACCAAGCGATTGTCGTTGTGCTTGAATGTTCAACGGAATTGTACCCGCACTTGACCTTGACGTAAAGGCAAAGCCAAGAACTGGAAAGACTTTTTTCAAATATATAAACGGATTTAAACCAAAAATTGCTACAAGTACTAAATGGATGATAAACATAACTGCAAGAGCTACATAAGATGCGACCACGAATTTTCCAAGCTGTAAAATTCCTGCGACATCTGTGTTTGCTACTGTGTTTGCCATTAAAGCCAAAATTCCAAATGGTGTGAGTCGTAAAACTAATGTTACTACACGCATAACTACTGCGTAAATAGAATTGATTATTTTAGTAAACATTTCCGCTTGTTCAGGATTTTTTCTACGCAATCCGAGAACAGCAATCCCAATAATAATGGAGAATATAACTACTGCAATAACCGATGTAGGTCTTTCTCCAGTCATATCTAGAAAAATATTTGATGGAATGAAATTCAAAATGCGCTCTGGTGTAGACTGTTCTTCAACTTCTGTGAGCCTTTCCTCCATCATAGTACCCCGTTCCATTTCAGCCTGCCCAACTTCAATCTGGTCGGCATTTAAGTCAAACAACAAAGCAGAGCCAATACCAATCAATGCAGCAACCATTGTTGTTGAAATTAATATACCTATAATCCAAGCCGCCATTTTACCAAGTGCTGCTGTTTTCTCAAGGTTAATAATGGATTGGATAATCGAAACCATGACGAGTGGAATAACAATCATCATTAGCAAACGAATATAACCATTTCCTACAATGCTGTACCAACTCACTGTTTCATTTAACACATTCGATCCGGCTCCATAGATTACCTGTAATAGAGCACCCAGGACAATCCCTGCTCCTAGACCCGTGAAAACTCTTTTTGTAAAAGATATATGCTTCTTTTGCATAAAAATAAGCAGCCCTATTATCGCCACTAAAACAGCAATGTTAATTATAATAAAAATTATGTCCAACTTTGTAACCTCCAAATTTATTATTATACACAAGTTCATTAGCGCACTTATAATTCATATAAAATTACTCTGATTTAAAGTATACAATGAATTTGAAAAAAATCAAGAGGAAATTACCTATAATCCAATGTATTTTTCATTCAGAAGTTACATCCCCATGTATAACAGGGTCAATCAGTAATTGTAATCCTTGAACTATAATATCTGTTAAGGTTATACTTTACTAATGCCAATACAGATAATGTATAATGAGCTTAAATCATTAAAACAAGCGATA
>NZ_JBPPZG010000273.1:0-4535 GCF_051918545.1 Pseudogracilibacillus amylolyticus (SeqCode)
GTAGGGAAATCAACTTCGTCTGCAGCAATTGCGTTACGCACCGCCCAATCTGGACAAAAAACATTATTAATATCAACAGACCCAGCACATAATATTGGTCATATTTTTGAACAAAAAATAGGTGGAGACACGACAAAAATTGCCGATAATCTCTATGCACTTGAAATTGACCCCGAACAAGAAACTGCTCAATATATTAAAAGTGTAAAAGAAAACATTAAAGGGGTGGTCCAGCCAACGATGATGGAAGAAGTCCACAGACAATTGGATACGGCAAAGGCATCCCCAGGTGCAGATGAAGCTGCTCTTTTTGATAAACTGATTTCAATTATATTAGAAGAGAGTTCAAATTTTGATAAACTCATTTTTGATACAGCTCCGACTGGTCATACGATCCGCCTCCTTTCTTTACCTGAATTAATGAGCATCTGGATTCAAGGATTACTTGAAAAACGTCATAAGACTAAAGAAAATTATTCTCGTTTATTGCATGACGGAGAACCGGTGGAAGATCCTATTTTCGATGTGCTACAGGAACGGCAACAGCGCTTCGCTAAAGTTCGGGAAATAATGTTAGATGCCAAGCAAACAGGATTTATTTTTGTATTAAACCCGGAACAGCTTCCTATTGCTGAAACAAAAAATGCTATTGAGTTGCTGGACAAGTACCGCCTAGAAGTAAAAACACTTATCGTTAATCGTGTGTTACCTGAAAGTAACGAAGGTGAATTTTTTAAACAACGAAAGAAATATGAAAAGAAGTATATAGAAAAAATTATCGATGAATTTTCTGATAAACAATTAATTTTCGTCCCATTCTTCTCACATGATATAATAAATATTGAACAATTAGAAAAATTTTCTCAATATTTATTAGAAAAATAGAAGGGATTGATTTTTCATGAAAGCATTTGTACTCGAACAAGGTGAATTAAAAGTAAGTGAAATGCCAGAACCAAAAGCGGAAAAAGGGGAAGTAGTTGTTTCTCTAAAAGTGGCAGGACTGAACAGACGAGATTTATACATAAAAAACCGTTGGGGGAAAAAAGAAGAAGCCTTAATACTTGGCTCAGATGGAGCAGGTGTGGTGGAAGAAGTAGGAGAGGGGGTAGAGCATCTTTCAGTTGGAGATGAGGTAATTATAAATCCGGCGTTACGATGGGATAAAAATAGCGATGCTCCCCCAGCAGGTTTCGACATTTTAGGTATGCCGGATCATGGAACAATTGCAGAAAAAATTGCAATATCCGCTAAACAAGTTGAAAAGAAGCCAGCTCACCTATCATGGGAAGAAGCGGGGGTGCTCGCACTTGCTGGATTAACGGGTTACCGGGCGCTTGTTACAAAAGGAAATGTACAAAAAGGACAAACTGTTTTAATCCCTGGTGCTGGAAGTGGTGTTGCTACCTATATTATTCAGTTTGCTAAAGCATTTGGTGCTCGAGTGATTGTTACGTCTCGTAGTGCGGAAAAAAGAGAACAAGCTTTAAAAATTGGTGCCGATCGTGCTATCGATTCGAATAGTGACTGGGAAATTGAACTTCAAGACGAAACGATTGACCTAGTTATTGACAGTGTTGGTAGGGCAACATTTAACAAATCGCTCCAAGTTTTAAAACAAGGTGGGCGCATCGTTATTTTCGGAGCGACAACCGAAGATACAGTAGATTTTAATTTACGAGATTTTTTCTATGGTCAGTATCAATTATTCGGTTCCACCATGGGGAGCAGGGAAGAGTTAAGGGAGTTAATTGCATTGATGGAAAAAGAGAAAATCAAACCCGTTGTTGGACATACATTTAAATTGGAAGACATACAAGACGCCTTCGATTTCCTTGAAGTAAATAATCAGTTTGGAAAAATTGCAATTAAAATTTCTTAATCGTATCGCTAAGATAATTTTCCTACAAATGGTATATTTCGCTAAAATCGATTAACAAGGGGCATCTGCTGCCCCTCATTTTTAATCGCTTTAAGATAGCGGAAATCATTTTTGGGCTTCGTATTGTTGCTAAACAGCCAAATATTTAGAATGCCAACATTTTGCGAATAAGCTTGACATTTAGAACGCCAGCACATTTTACGAATTAGCTCACCATTTTAGAACGACTTCACATTTTGCGAATAAGCTAGATATTTAAAACGCCAACACATTTTGCACAATCAACTCGATTTTTAGATCGACTTCGCATGTTGCGATTCAACCCGATATCTTTTGGTTGATTTGACATGGTACAAAACTTATGATGTCAAGCGATTCTCGAACGATTAGTAAGCTCTAATCAATCATTGACTGCGCCCTTATTCCTTCACTTTTCCTTTTTCCATGGGGGATCACCGTATTCATGTAGGCGAAGGTTAATTTTGTAAATAACGTAAGGGACAGCAAATGCTAAAATATTACAAAAAACTCTTAACGGTTCGGTGATACTTTCCATAAATAGTTTTCCCAATTAACTCACCCTTTTATTTCGTTTTATTTGTTGTACCGATGGAGAAAATTTCAGTTGTAACATTGACATCGAAATTTACATTCTTAAAATAATATTCGCCTTTTTCCCAATCATCTTTCACTTGTTTCCATGTGTCATAATGTTTTGTTTCCAATTCCTGCCATATATCGAATACGTCAGCTCCTAGTTCTTCCTGTCCTTTTTTAAGTGTTTTTTGAATCGTTTTTTCTACTTTATTGGAAACTGCATGTTGAATGGAATCTATTTCAGATGGCTTTGTGAGGTCTTCTTGATTAAATGCTTCTTTTATTATACCTTTAATTTCAATATCAATCGTAACGTTTATGTCGTTTATATTTTTCGGGTCGACTGAAATTTTATTATCTAATTCAACGACCTTTAATGCAAATGTTTTTTCCTTATATGGAAATTCGATGATTTTTGTTGTATGCTCTCTTTTTAACATTTCCAGTCCTTCCATTTCTTCCTCATGAAAAAGACCGACCATTTTATTTGATGGTCCATGAAACACGGCTCCCCCTATATAATCGATATATTCATTTAGCTGAAGATAAGGTAAAATATAACTATTTTCCCGTAAATGAAATTCTTCAATATCACCGATAACTTTTGGTTTTAAAAATCCGACTTGTTCACTGCTCTTTTCCAATATGTCTTCAATATGCAGTATGGGTAATTTCTTATCAGCAGGAGAATAGTCAAGCACCTCTTTTGCCTTCCCTCCAGAAACAACTACCTTAATCCCACGACGTAAATTAACATTACGAACATACGTATCTAGTAAATTGGAAAGTAAATGTTCTTGTCTAGCAACATCTTCTGAAACGACAAGGACTGCAAAATGTTCAAAATATGGAACATTACTGGATACAGATGCTAATTCTTCCTCCATTGCGTAAATGCTTTTCCCTGTTGAAGTGTAATTTATAAACGCATTTTTATCCCCGCCCTCATTTTGTGAAGGGGCAGTCATTCCAGGTATAACCATCTGATTCGTAATCGCCAACTCAGGATTTTTTGCATTTCCCTCATCTTCTATATCGATCGCATTTCCAATTATAAATCCTCGGTCTTCAATATTGACAACATCCCAGCACCCAGCAAGCATGATGGAACAGAGGCAGAGAGAATAGATATACTTATGTTTTTTCACGGCTTGTAACACCTCGAATTTTTGCGATTATGTATAATCCAATAATAACCGAAGACGCAAAGTAAAGAGCGGATTTCCCTAATATACTTGCGATCATTCTCACCTGATCAACCTGTTGTGGAAACATGGTAATGTAATAAACAATTGGTGACAAAATGAATGTTAGTATTCTTTTATTCATCTGTTTAAAAATAGATGATAATAGTAAAACACATATATCCAAGAAAATTGTAACTATATTAAATATCGCCATAATCCAAATCGTAAAAACAAGTGCGTCAATTCGCTCAAATATCCCGCCCGGAATATCTATTCGCTTTGCTAATTCAATCGTTGGATACTCTAAGTTTCCTGTCACGGCATTGCCAAAAATACCGATCGCTACTAAAAAAATCATCACATAAAAACCGGTTGGTATGCTCATTCCAATGATAACTTTTTTCGTCAGATGTTGTGGTTTTTTAATCAAAAAAACGTAAAATAGCCCGATACCATAGCCGACATATGCATCAAATGATTTTGTTATTCCTTTTATATAATCCTTTATATCTGATTGAAACAACGGCAAGTAATTTACCGGCTCTATCCATTGGATATTAAACAGTCCTACCAATACAAAAGCCAATAAAATAATGGGAAGAAATAGAACATTCAAACGAAAAATACCAGCCCTTGACCCGGAGACAGCATAAATGACGACAAGCAAAAATGAAAGTGCCAACACTTCCATCGGTGTATGATCAAACAAGTATTGCTGAGAAATAAAAGCAACGGATCGAATTGCAAAAGCACTTATGAAAAGGGAAAGAATGATATAAATAAACGCAAGTATCATTGCTACTGGTCTAGTAACGAGATAAGACGTATAAGACAAAAACGACTGTTCAGGAAAAAGGGTGGCTACTTTG
>NZ_JBPPZG010000274.1:0-4503 GCF_051918545.1 Pseudogracilibacillus amylolyticus (SeqCode)
CTTTAAACAAATTTGCTAATGTCATTCTCATAAATTTAGCATCGTCAATGATAAGTACTTTTGTCACTATCTTTCCTCCATATCTTTTTGTCTGAGGCTCGGTCTCAGCTATTGTACAAATATCAACACCATTGATCCCAAAAATGAAGTAAACTAAAAAGATCAAATATCATAGCTGTTGCAAGCTTAATTTCACCTATGAAGGGAATTTGAAAACATCCAAATGTCTGTATAGGAAACAGTCCACCTAATCTAGTAAAAATAGCAGATCATAATGGAATTACAGCTTTTCCAACTAGCCTAATCCATGATCCGAATCTGGGGCATGTAAACACAACAAACCCTCCATCTGGTGAAAGAATGACCTGTTCATCATAAATAAACATCGAATCCTAACAAAAAACTACGATATTGCTGGAAGTAAAATTTAGTTATATGGTTTAAATAATGAAACCCTTTTAAAATGCATATACTTCTATTGTAGTCTATTTACCTTATGAAATAAAGGAGAATCTTAAAAACCGTAAAAACCAGTCCATTCCGCCAGAAGTGAAGTTAATTTAGTCATCCAATCAAAAAATAAAGCTACTCCAAAGAAAACCATAATGTAGCCACCAATTTTTACAAGTTTCATACTGTGCTTTTTAATAATATTTAATTTTCCAACGAAAAAGGATAAGACTAAAAATGGAATTGCAAAACCAAGAACATAACTAATCATTAGTGGCATCGCTTGCTCGGGGTTAGTAGCTGCCAGACTTAATACGACCATTAAAATTGGACCAGTACATGGTGTCCACCCCATTGAAAAAGCCATTCCAATGAAAAAAGAGCCAATAAATCCTGCTGGTCTATTTTTAAATGTAATTTTTTTATCCTTCATTAAAAATTTAAAATTAAGTACTCCAACAATAACGAGACCAAAGAAAATGATTAAAACGGCCCCAATTTGTCGTATAATATCTTGATAAATTGTAAAGAAATCAGATATTAATGTAGCACTAAAACCTATCATGATAAATACACTAGAAAAGCCTAATAAGAATAAAATCGTATGTAACATACTTTTTTTCGTAAGCATTTTATTTTCTGCACTTATTTCACTTACGCTCATACCTGTAATATAAGATAAAAATGCAGGGAAAAGCGGTAAGACACAAGGAGAAATAAAAGATAAAAATCCTGCCCCAAAGGCTAGAAATAGATTTACTTCAGTCATTGTCAATCCTCCTAATACACATCTTACCTATATTCTAACAGAAAGTATCCCAATAATATGGGATGCTTTTGACAGTTATCTGAATCTTTTCCGAAAAATATTTTCTTACCATTTCCCGGGTAACCGCAAATTTTTGCAAAATTCATACAGCATATAGGAAAACTTGTCGATATTTCGTGGTTACACAACTATTTGATCGGAATTTATTTCTCCATATATTCTATATGTCTTTGCTGTTTTTTTCGATAAACAATACTCGTTAAATATATACTAATTTCATATAAAATAAACAAAGGAATTGCAACTGCAAGCTGTAAAACAATATCAGGTGGAGTAACTAAGGCTCCCACGATAAGTAATATGAAGTAAGCATATTTTCTCGTCTTTTTTAAGAATTGTGGCGTCACAATACCAAGACTTGTCAAAAACATTAATATGATTGGTATTTCAAATAAAACAGCAAATGGTATAGTTACTGTCATCAAAAATCTAAAATATTTTTCAACCGTAAATAATTCATTAAACATTCCATCATTTAATGATAAAAGAAAAGGCAATATAAGTTTTATAAACATTAAGTAACCAAATACAAGCCCAAGCACAAACAACAAAAATACTGCAGGAATATAAGATAGCGATACTTTTCTTTCAGGTTTTGTCAAACCAGGTTTAATAAATAACCAAAGCTGTAAACTCAATACGGGTAATGTTGCTACAAGTGCAATTAAACCGGCAATTGTAAAGTAGATCCAAATTATATCTCCGGGGCTAGTAACTGTTAATTTAAAATCTATATCATTTTCAAAGAAATAATAAATATCTTTTACATATATAAATGCAAGTATAAAAAATCCAATAAAACAAACCCCTGTAATTAGGAGGCGGTTTCTTAATTCTGATAAATGGCCGACGATATTCATTTCTTTGTCTGTATTAGGATTAGACATCGTCTCACCCCTTTTTTAATTTAAAGACTGATATTTTATTATTTAATCATAAAAAAGATGTAAGGTACCGTCCCCTACACCTTTTTTGTTATTATTTTAAGAATTTTGATTATCATTTTTCTCTTTAGATTCTTCTTCACCCATTAAGCCTTTTGTTGCATTTTTGAATTCACGCAAGGAATTTCCTGCTGCTTTCCCGATTTCGGGTAGTTTATTAGGGCCAAAAATTAATAAAGCAACAACTAATATTAAAATTAAACTTGGTACACCGATCTGTGCCATCCATTTCACCTCATAAATAATTTTGTTTGCTTTAATATCATTACAGTTATCCATTATAAAGAAAAAAACATAAACCTACGACTAAATTAGTTGAAAATACATAAATATTTCATAATTTTATTATAATCGAATAAACTTTTTAAAACAATAAATTGACTTTTTACCTATTTTTTACGTACATATTGTATAAAATAGTATTCATAAGGGTTGCGTTCATCCTGGATTCCTTTTTCTTTCGAAACTTCTTCCCACTCTTCCATTGAAATATCTGGGAAAAATACATCACCTTCAAATGTTTCATTAATCAACGTAACATATAATTTATCCGCATATGGAAGTAATTGTTTAAATATATTTCCTCCACCAATGACGAATAGTTCTTCGTCATTTGATTCACTTAATTGAATAATGGATTCAATATCTTGAACTACCTCAACTTCATCTGGAAAGTTATTGTTGCTTTTCGTGAGTACTATATGCTTTCTATTCGGTAATATTCTTCCAATAGATTCAAACGTTTTTCTACCCATAACAATTGTATGACCAGTAGTTGTTTCTTTAAAAAATTTTAAATCATTTGGTAAATGCCACGGCATTTGATTGTTAAATCCAATAACATGATTGCAATCCATTGCTACAATGAATGATATCATTTACATATTCTCCTTTTATACTGCAACGGGGGCTTTTATTGCTGGATGTGGATCATACCCAACTATTTCAAAATCTTTTACTTCATAATCAAAAATTGATTCTTTTTTATTCGCTATTTTCAATTCAGGAAAATCTTTAGGTTTGCGGCTTAATTGAATCTTTACTTGTTCAATGTGATTGGAATAAATATGCACATCGCCAAATGTATGGATAAATTCACCAACTTTTAAATTACATTCTAACGCAATTAAGTGTGTTAGAAGTGCATAACTTGCTATATTAAATGGTACCCCTAAAAATATATCGGCACTTCTCTGATATAATTGGCATGACAATGTTCCGTTATCAACATAAAATTGAAATAATGTATGGCATGGAGGTAAAGCCATCTGTGGAATATCTTCTGGATTCCATGCGGAAACAATATGTCTTCTGGAATCTGGATTTGTTTTGATTGAATGAATAACATCTGCTAGTTGGTCGATTGTTTCACCTGAGGCAGCTTCCCATTTTCTCCATTGTTTCCCGTAGACAAAACCTAGATCCCCATATTTTTGCGCAAACTCATCATCTTGTAAGATTTTTTCTTTAAAAATATTCATTTGCTCGTCATATTCTTTTTTAAAATCATCATCTACAAGACTTCTGTTACCAAAATCCTCCATGTTGGGACCTTCATATGCATCACTTTCCACCCATTTTTTAAAAGCCCATTCATTCCAGATATTATTATTATGTTCTAAAAGATAACGAATATTTGTATCTCCTTTTAAAAACCATAGCAATTCACTTGCTATTAGTCGAAATGGTACGTGTTTTGTTGTTAAAAGAGGAAAGCCTTCTTGTAAATTAAATCGTATTTGCTTTCCAAAAAGCGAGTATGTACCTGTATTTGTACGATCTTCTTTTACGTTGCCCTCTGCTAATATTTCTTCACATAACTGTAAATAAGCTTGTTCATTTTTCATTCGTTCATTCACCTCGTGAAAGTGTAATATCACTTAGAATTATACCAAATAGAAGTTTATTGTAACATACAATAAGGGTTGAGACATACTTTAACCTTCCAATCAAAATACGAATGACGATAGGAAAAGAACTCTGACTATATCACTTGAGATTCCCACGGCTAAAGCCGCTAGCTCTAAACCAAAAGGCTTGACGAGTGGGATTCTTGCATGACTTACCGTTCGCAATCCATTTCTGTTTTGAACCCCCTGCAAGTTAAGGGGCATCTCATTGCCCCGCCCCGTCTTGTTGTATCATAGATACTTACCCCCCTCTATAGAACCCTTCATTTAATAATACGAGTAAATGGAAGTTATAAAATATTCTTTATTCTAAATTGATTATCAATTACTCCTACTCCAGTGATTGACCAATGGTTAGTTTCTTCTTAGT
>NZ_JBPPZG010000275.1:0-4489 GCF_051918545.1 Pseudogracilibacillus amylolyticus (SeqCode)
TTATTTTCTTCTTCCCTAATATGTTAAGTGATTATATATTAAAACCAGCTGTATATAGTGTTTTTGCAACTTCAAATTTGGAGCCTTTTGGTACGATTACTTTATGGCATGGATTTAACAAGGAACTAATGATGACGATTGGTGTTGTTTTAGCAGGGATTGCCATCTATCTGTTACGTTCTTATTTTAAAAAGATTTACATTCTGTTCCCGCAAATGCTTTCTTTAGATACTATTTATAACCGCTCATTAGAGTTTGGTGATTGGATTGCGAAGGAAATAACTAATAGATATATGACCGGTTATTTACGACATTACATGGCATATATTTTCATTGTATTTATCGTCTTATTAGGTGGGTCATTATATTTCTTAGATGCTTTTTCATTTACAACCGAAAATGATCAATCTATTGGTCCGTTCAGTTGGATACTTGCGGCAACAATTGCGATTGCCGGTATTGCGATTATTTTTGCGCAGTCACGTTTAACTGCCATTGTCATTAATGGGTATATAGGGTTTGCGATTGCGATGTTTTTTGTCATTTTCAAAGCGCCTGATTTAGCTTTAACACAACTAGTAGTAGAAACAGTATCGACTGCGCTATTTTTACTTTGTTATTACTTTTTACCTAAGTGGGAGAAATTGCCGAGACGAATTAATTGGGTAAATATCATTATTTCAATATCTGTAGGGACAATCTTTACTTTAGTTGCCTTAAGTGTTAATAGTGGAAGATTATTCGATTCAATTTCTACATTTTTTGAACATGCAGATGAACTAGCTGGTGGAAATAATATAGTTAATACGATACTAGGAGATTTCCGGGCATTTGATACGATGTTAGAAGTTATCGTATTATTCATTGCGGGAATTGGCGTTTATACGTTGATTAGATATAAGCAAACGAAAGGGGAAAGTAAAATTGAAGATTAATGAAGTTATTTTACAGACCGTGACCAGAGTCGTCGTCTTCATTATTTTAACTTTAGCCCTTTATCTTTTTTTCTCAGGTCACAATGCACCTGGTGGCGGATTTATTGGTGGGCTAGTACTTGCCTCAAGTCTTGTCCTTCTATTTCTAGCTTTTGATATCGAAACAATAAAAAAAGGAATTCCAGTCGACTTTAAACTCGTTGCTGCAACAGGGGCTGCAATTGTATTATTAACGGGGTTTGGTGCTACTCTGTTTGGTCAGCCATTCTTAACACAATCTTTCGCTTACTTTGATCTCCCTTTTTTTGGTACAACTGAACTAACAACCGTAACCATTTTTGAGACTGGTGTAGCGCTAGCTGTCTTAGGAGTGGTTGTAACAATCATCCTTAGTATTAGTGAGGACGTGTAATGATGGAAACATTAATTATTATTGTTGCTGGGGTCTTGGTAACAGTTGCAACTTATTTACTATTATCTAAAAACTTAATTAAAGTGATACTCGGTACAGCTGTATTAACTCATGGAGTACATTTGCTTATTATGGCAATGGGAGGCTTTAAAGGAAAGAATGTACCAATCATTGATAAAGGCAAAACATCTTATGTCGATGCCTTACCTCAAGCATTAATACTGACTTCAATCGTTATTAGCTTTGCTGTAACAGCATTTTTTCTAGTGCTTGCCTATCAACTTTATAAACGAACTCAAACGGATGATTTAAATAAGATGCGGGGGTATCGTCATGAATAACCTGATTGTTTTGCCAATGGCGCTCCCTCTGCTTGTAGGTGTATTACTTGTTTTCTTTCGATCATACATTGTTCACCAACGTTGGATTACGTTTGGATCTTTACTTGTTAATGCTATCATTAGTTTTTATATTTTGGAGCGAATACAGTCGGACGGAATTATTACATTAGATTTTGGTGGGTGGATCCCGCCATTTGGCATTTTGTTTGTAGCCGATTCTTTCGCTATATTACTTGTTATTACAACAAATATCGTTAGTGCAATTTGTGTTCTTTATGCGATGCCGACAATCGGTTCAGAAAGGGAGAAATATTACTTTTATTCCTTCGTTAATTTTTTAGTCGCTGGTGTAAATGGCTCATTTTTAACAGGGGATATTTTTAATTTATTTGTTACATTTGAAGTTATGTTACTCGCTTCGTATGTTCTGATAACATTAGGTGGCTCAAAACTCCAATTGAAAGAAGCAATAAAATATATTGCCATTAACGTCGTATCTTCTTCCTTATTTTTAATCGCTATCGCTTATTTATATGGAACATTAGGTACACTAAATATGGCGCATTTATCAGAGAGAATCGCTGAAGTAGGACAGACGCCGGGATTGACTGTTATTAGCTTTTTATTCCTAATTGTATTCAGTTTAAAAAGTGGACTAGTATTATATCAATGGCTACCAGGCTCCTACAGCACACCTCCAACAGCGATTGCAGCTTTATTTGGTGCGTTACTGACAAAAGTAGGTGTTTATGCCTTATTTCGTATCTTTTCGTTATTGTTTTATCATGACCAACAAATCACCCATACGGTTATTGGAGTGATGGCAGGTATTACGATAATCGGTGGCTGTATAGGTGCGATCGCTTATACGAATATTAGACAAATTGTAGCTTACAATGTTGTCATAGCGATTGGATTTATTCTCGTTGGACTGGCAATCATGACTCAAACAGCGATTGAAGGAGCTATTTTTTATTTAATTCACGACATGTTTCTAAAAGCATTGCTGTTTCTATTAGCTGGAACAATGATTCACTTAACAAAGACAGAAAAGTTAGATGAAATGAGTGGATTAATCCGAAATTACCCTGTTTTAGGTTGGATGTTTTTCATTGCCCTATTATCACTAACAGGGATTCCACCGTTAAGTGGCTTTCTCGGAAAGATTCTCATTGGAGAGGCCGCTATTGCGACGGGGTCATACATATTACTTGGACTGAGTTTTGCATCTGGTTTAATTGTACTATACTCTTTATTACGAGTTTTCATGAGTTGTTTTTGGGGAGAAACCATTATTAGTGAAGAAGAAGAAGTTCCTTTGAATAAAAAGCTTGTTCTACCGAGTGCTCTTTTCGTTATCATTACGTTTGCACTTGGAATTGGAGCAGAAGGAATTGCACCTTATCTTTCCAATGCAGCAGAAACGTTAACAAATCCTTCTATCTATATTGATGCCATTATGTCCGAGAAACAATGATTGGAGGGTGACAACGTGGCGGGACAATTTTTACTAAATTTATTTATTATGGTTCTATGGGTCTTATTAAAAGATGAGACTGTCCTTCGTATTCAAACGGTTACGACCGGGTTTATCATCGGTAGTTTCATCGTCTGGATTATGCGACGTTTTTTCGGTGGTCAGTTTTATTTACGACGTGTTATATCTGTAATAAAGTTGATTCTTATCTTCATTTCTGAAATTTTGCAATCTAGTGTCGTTGTCATTAAACATATTCTAAGTCCCAAAATCGATATTGAACCAGGTATTTTTAAATACAAAACTGTTTTGCATAGTGACAGAGAAGTAACAACACTCGCTCTTCTTCTTACGCTTACCCCTGGTTCTGTCGTGATGGAAGTAAATGAAGAAGGAAATGTATTTTATATTCATGCAATGGATATAAAAAGGTATAAAGGCGATTTAGAACGCTCATTAAAAGTGTTTGAAAAAGCAATCATGGAGGTAACGAGATAATGATTGAAACTATACTTACTATTTCTTTAGTCTTATTTGGGATCGCAATTTCAATCACATTTTTACGTATACTAATTGGTCCCACATTCCCCGATCGGGTTCTCGCAATGGATGTGGTTGGGGTTAATTTAATTTCATCGATGGCTATTATCTCGGTTCTTTTTCAAACTCGTGCTTTTTTTGATGTTATTCTCGTTCTTGGGATACTTGCTTTTATAAGTACTATTTCTTTTTCTAAATTTCTAGAAAGAGGTGTCATCATTGAACGGAAACGAGATCTTTGAACTTATAGGGGCTCTTTTAATATTACTTGGTAGCATTATTAGTGTAATCAGCGCAATTGGCATGATCCGATTTAACGATGTTTATACTCGCGCTCATGCTGCTACAAAAACGACAACATTAGCTGTACTTATTACATTAGTCGGTACGTTTATTTATGTATGGCTTGGTGAAGGGTTTATGAGCATCCGACTCATCCTCGGTATTGTTTTCGTATTCATGACCGCGCCTGTATCCGGGCATCTCGTACTCCGTGCTGCCTACCGAGCAAAAGTAAAAATGGCAGATGAAACACTTGATGATGAACTAAAGCCCGTATTGGAAAAAAAGTTACAAGAAGGGGATAGCTAATCCCCTAAGCAAATTACCTGTGGATTAGTCTACTGATACTCCCACAGCTAAAGCAGTGGGGTTCTAAATTCATTGCTTTCATCCTGCCGGCAACCACAATGATTATAATGCTTACACTTGGCATGTAGGGCTTCGGATACTGAGACAACTTTCTTCAGAACGTTCACGGTCAAAGAAACCTTTGTTTCCATTG
>NZ_JBPPZG010000276.1:0-4484 GCF_051918545.1 Pseudogracilibacillus amylolyticus (SeqCode)
GGAAACTTGAATTATCGCTTTATCGGCTTTGTTCGACACCTTCACTTCAATTGTAGTGTTTGGTGGGTTATGTTTTATGGCATTCGAAATAATATTATCTAGAACGCGAGTGAACCATTTCGGATCAATGTCTGCATAACATGGATCCGATGCTGCGTAAAATTTAAAATGTTTGTCTTGAATCGTTAAATCATTTTTAAATTTTAAGACGTTTTTTTCCACAAACTTGTTCAAATCGATAGTTTGCTTTTCAATCGTTATGACACTATTTTTTAACTGAAAAACTAATGAAAAATCTTCCAGCAACTGAACCATATAATCACTTTTTTCCCGGATAACTTTTCCCATTTCTGATAATTCTGCTTCGGAAAAAGTATATTGCTGACTTTCTAATAAATGACCATAGCCTTGAACACTTGACAATGGGGTGCGGAGATCATGTGAAATGCCGGCCATCCATTCTGCTCTCGTTTTTTCCAATTGATTTCTTTCTTTTTCTGCTGCAATAAGCTTTGCTGACATCTTTTCAAAGGATTGAAATACTTCTTGGAAAATCCGATAGCGAAATTTTACTTTTCCATTTTTCTTAAAAATTTTTCGCCGTTCTTTCTCGGTTAAAACGTCTAGATAATGATTTTTCTCCATTCGTTCTAACCAATTGACAAACGTAATTAATGGTTTCCCGTAGCGATAGCCATTCCAAATGGAAACAGAAACCGCAATGAACAAACTGATTAGAGCAATCATTAGAAAAATTTGCGTTTCCTTCGCCGGAAGCAACCAAAAGCTCTGATCTTTATATTCTTCATTTTTTAAATGTAGCACCCACGTAACATTTGCTTTTTCGTCATGATGTGTAAAAACTTTTGTGGAATTTTTCCCCGGTTGATGAATTCTTCCAATTAAATCAAGAGGTTTGTTAGTATTTTCACTTGACTCACCGATCGTCTCCACCAAATCTCCATTGACATAAATATCAAGATAACTATTGTGTGATTGTAACGTTTGAATTAGGTTTTTGTGGTCTGTCTGTTCATTATATGTTTTATACAATTCTTCAAGCATCGTCTGCTCATCATTATAAAAGCCAAATATATAATAATAGACATCATTTTCCCATTTATCATAAACTGTTTCAACGGTATAATTATCGATTTCCCCTGTACTTTCAATTACTAATAGATCATGTTCAGAGTAGGATGATTGCAAAGAATCGGGTGTATTAATAGAATAAAAGACTTCACCATCCTGATTGACAAATTGAAACCACATATTATTTTCAATTAAAAGATCACGCCATTTTTCGTCAATTGAAAATGTATCTTCATTATAAACGGTTGCATTTATAGGAATGGATTCAATGATCTCTCTTTTGGGATTCGCTTTTAATTCTTCTTTAGTTGCTAAATTGGCAAGAAGAAAAAACAATGACACAGTAATAAAAAAGAGTGCTATTAACAAAGCAACAAATTGGAATGCAAAATGGAAAGTGACTCTTCGTTGTAATCTCATTAGCTATAATCCTTTACTAATTTGTATCCAAGACCGCGAATAGTCTGAAGATAAATAGGGTTACCAGGGTCAGGTTCAATCCGTTCCCGAATTCGTCGAACATGAACCATTACTGTATTATCATCCACCATATGTTCATAACCCCAAACAGCTGTAAATAATTGCTCTTTAGATAAAACTCGATTGACATTTTTACAGAAGTATACAAGGAGAAGAAAAACTTGCGCAGGACACGATACGAGCTGTCCGTCTACACTTAATTCTCCTGCATCTTCATCAACTGTAAAATGACCAAAATCATATAATTTTTTATTCGGTATCATGGCCACGGGATTTATCAGCTGTTTTCTTTTTAACTGTGCTTTTATTCTAGCGACAACTTCCAATGGATTAAACGGTTTTGTCACATAATCATCGCCGCCTTTTTCAAACCCTGTTAATACATCAAAATCGGTAACACGAGCGGTCAGGAATAATATATGGACATCCGTATATTCACGGATTTTTGTACATAAATCAAAGCCATTTATGTCGGGAAGCATAACATCTAAAACGATATAATCAAGCGGAGTTGTTTTCACAATTTGTAAAGCTTCTGCTCCAGTTTCCGCTGTATGTATATGATGAAAACCTTCTTTTCTCAAAACCATCTCTACCATTTGTAAAATTGCTTTTTCATCATCAACTAGTAAAATATGTTTCTCTTTCATTTTATTCACCCAATTTTATCCTACCATAGAAAGCTTACGAGAACCTTAACAGTTTTTGGGGAAAATTAATGTAAAGGTAAGGTAGGTGTTTTTCCTGAGAAAACTTCCTCATTTATTATAGAAAATGAACGTTATATAAAGAGGAGATAGATTAAAATGAATAAGCACGCAAGAATTCATGCCATTGATGGCATTCGTGGTTTTAGTTTATTTGGAATATTACTTGCCAATATGTTGATTTTCCAATACGGCTTATGGGGAAAAGATGAAATCCATATATTTGAGTTGTCGAGGGTAGATCAATACACGTACACTTTTACGAAAATTTTTATTGAAGGAAGTTTTATGCCAATTTTTACATTTTTATTTGGTTACTCGATGATCATGATGAAAAATAGCCTTGAACGAAAGAATTTAAGAGTAAAATGGCATTTATTCCGTAGAATGATAATGCTAATCGTTATTGGTCTCTTGCATTCTATCTATTTCTGGGAAGGGGATATTTTATTTCTTTATGGGGCGATGGGAATATTACTTTTAATGTTCGTAAACCGAAAGCCCAAGACAATACTTATTTGGGGAGTCAGTTTATTTTTGTTGTTTGGAATTGGAAGTTTTTTTGGAGAAGAAGAGCTGCAGCAAGCGGATATGGACTTTACAGACGCTTATATAGAAAAAACAACGGAAATTTACAGTTCCGGAACATATGCAGAGATTAAGGATTATCGAAATAACAATGAAGAAGATCCTTTATCAAAGGAGCTAGGGGAAAGTAAAATGGTATTTTTAGTTTTACTTACTCCGCTAGTAATTGCGCCGATGTTCCTATTTGGGATGTATGCAGCAAAAAGAAAGATGTTTTTCCGTCCACATAAGGAGAAGCGGTTTTATTGGATAGGATTTATCCTCTGTCTTCCAGTTGGTCTTTTGTTGAATATAATAGGATATTTTTATTCAGACAATAATTGGGCAATGGGGTTTGCGATGATAGGGGAGATACTACTAGCTTTCGGTTACATCTTTTTAGTTGCGCTATTGTATTGTCGCAAAAGCAAATTTCGAATTTTAACCTATTTAGAGAGTATTGGTAAATTGTCGTTAACAAATTATATTATGCAGACGGTGATTTGCACGACAATCTTTTATGGCTATGGATTTGCTCTCTTTGGTCGAGCTGGCGTTACAGATGGCATCTTGCTAGGGATAGTCGTTTTCGCACTACAAATATATTTTAGTACAATATACTTAAACCATTTTCGTTACGGTCCACTGGAAAAAATCACACGAAGTTTCACGTATCTGTCGTTTTTAAAATTTAACAAGAAAAGAACAAAGGGAAAAGTTGCTTAAGAGAAGAGGAATTTGTTTGAAAAAATTTTTACAAGGCTTAATTAAACCGACTATTATTTTTTGCTTGATATTAATACTCGCAATTATCGTTACTTATTTTATAAGCGCAAAATTCAGTTTTGATCCCGAAAAATTATTTACACAGTTTGAAAATGGTACAGTTGAAGATGCTCAACAACGAACTAAGCTCGATCTCACAGTAGCACTATTTACCAACAATATTCTAGTACCAATTCAAATCATATTGTTAGCAATTATTCCAATTCCATTTTTCTATACGATTGTATTAATCTTTAATGGTATTTTGAATGGTATGATTTTTTACATTTACAATGCCACGCATTTAGCGACAGGAAAAGGTGATTCCTTATTTTGGATGATTGTAAAAGGTTATTTACCACATTCTATCATTGAATTTCTTGCCTTTATTATAGCTACTGCTTTAGCTTATCGAATTAATCAATGGATCTTTGGAAAAATTGGTCAAAAACTTTTTGGGAAAAGCGCTCCTGTCTACACTTTTAAGGAATTGTTCGTAAATTCATTGTTAACTTTTATTACAGTGATCTTCCCATTAACTTTGATTGCTGCGGTAATAGAGGGTTTTATTACTCCGCTTTTTTTGTAGAAAATTTCTGAGCCGGGGAAGACAATAGAAGTCACTGGATCGGCTTTTCCTGGAGATACGACAACTGCTTGTGCAAGTCTAACGATATTAGCATTTTTAGTTGTTAACCTTTTGACATTTTCCAAGGGTGTAAGGATACATTTGTGCAAATGATAAAAATAGACAGGAGGTTTAATCTCCTGTCTATACTATTGGATTACACATTAATTGAACAAAAAAGCGAAGGCGCAGTCCCCTTCAAATTGCGTTAGCAATTAGTGGGGGTTAGCCTTCGCGGTCTTGAT
>NZ_JBPPZG010000277.1:0-4456 GCF_051918545.1 Pseudogracilibacillus amylolyticus (SeqCode)
GGAGATAGATAATAATCGAAGTGAACGCTCCATTAAACCTTTTGTGATCGGCCGTAAAAACTTCTTGTTTAGTAACACACCGAAAGGTGCTGAGTCGAGCGCTGTTATTTATAGTATTGTAGAAACGGCTAAGGAGAATGGGCTAAGCCCATTTGAATACTTGAAGTATCTATTTGAACAGTTGCCAAATATTGATACAACAAATAAAGAAGAAATAGATCAGCTCTTACCATGGTCACCAACTATTCCATTACATTGTCAAAGTCCAAAATAAAATCTTAATTAAAGTATAAACTGCCCATACCTCAATTACTAGGTGTGGGCAGTTTGACGCTTACGTTTTGAGGAATACTTAGAAAAAGCAATCCGTGAAGAATTAAATATACATTTTTAACATCCAGGATATTAGTTGTAACAAGATAAACTTAAAAAATGACAAAGCCTTGACATCATCAAAGATATTTAACTAGAGAAGAAACTCCATGATCGCGATACGATCATGGAGTTTTTGAAGTCCTACAAATAAAAAAGAATTCTAAATTATCTGGGATGATATAATGTTGAAGAACCAGGATGGAAAGGCTTATTTACATTGTTGATCCCTTCCTAACCCGTGGGATCCGTGAAGAAACTTTCGATCTTGGGCGGAGCCGGAAAATTGAAACAAGCCGCCGCGGTAAGTTTGAAAACGTTGCCGGCAGTGAGACTGAAGGAGACGGTGAAAGGGTCGATTCATACTGCACGTTTGGAAGGTCTAAACCGGATGAATCAGTTAAAAGACTTCGCGAAAGGCCGAGCAGTCGCTGTAGGGAAGAAGATAGAAAAAGATGCGATCGATGTCGCAAAAGGAATCGATAAAGGAGTTACTGCCCTCAATCGTTTCGGGGAATCCGTATTTCCAAAACGTCAGTTTGCAACCCCTGATGGAGCGATAGTTTCGGGAAGCAAAGTAGAAAACACGCATGCTGTAGAGAATTTCTTCAGAGCAAAGATTGAAGATGTGAAGGGGATTGGGAAGGGTAGTAAGGGGACGGGACATGTTCATCGTTCAGAGATTGATCAAGTAATTAAAAATGATTATGATATAAATGGAAACTTAATTAATCGGTCTATTATACCGAAGGGCTATGATAGTGTTGAAGACTTTTTGAAAGTTGTAGACGATACAACTATTAAAGAATTCGGGTACGACAGTGTTGAAGAGTTTAAAGCTGTAGTAGGTCACGTGGAAGATTATTTAAATGCCTCCCCGAAAAATAATATAGTAAATAAAGGTTTAGCAGGAGGAAAGCATATGAAGGGCGTAGATTATGATATTCTAGGTTTTCCAATTTTTAAAGGTAATGTGTGAAATTCACATATAAAATAAGGGAGGAAATATACATCGCTAGTGATGTAAAACAATTTAAAGAATGTACTAGAGCTCTAAAGAAAGCAATAGAGAGGGAGAGGTATCCAAAGATATATTTACTCCGAAGCAACTTGCTCAGATAATGGATGAGGTACCGTACATTGATGATTTAACATGGCATCATCATCAGGTGCCTGGGAAAATGCAATTAGTTGTTTCAAGTAAACACAGTGTCAACCATTTAGGTGGCAATAGATTATGGGGAGGCGGTATTAGATGAGCGACATTAAGTGGAAATATCAAGATGGACAAGTAGACAGTTTATCAATAAGTGCTATAGAAACCAAATTGGGATTTGTTTTTCCGAAGGATTATAAGGAATCTGTTAAAGTTAACCAAGGAGCAAGCCCAATTCCTTATCTTTTTGAGGTTAATGGTATAGAGAGGGTGTTTGGTTCACTTCTAAAAATTGATAATCCTGATAGTCCTACAGATATAATAAATGTTTATGAGAATTATAAGGGTACGCTTCCTAATAAAGTGGTTGCGTTTGCAAATGACCCAGCGGGCAACTTGATTCGCTTCGATTATAAAGAACATGAAAATAATCCTATAGTAGTTTTTTGGGAACATGAAAATGCTGCAGAAAAGGAAACGCTGATAAGAGAAGAAGGATTAACAGAAGAACAGGCTGAGGAACGTGCAAGAGAAAATGTATTTTACGTTGCAGAATCGTTTACAGATTTCTTAAATAAATTGCATGATTGAAATCTCTCATAAAAAATAAAAGCAAGGTATAAGTGAAAAATAATATTTTGCTTGTGAATACATACTCCATGATAGCAGTACATTCATGGAGTTTTTTAATCTATTGAAGAATGAGTGAAGAATTAGAAGTTTAGATAAGATGCAACATCTGATGGACAATAATTTCGGGAAGCAAAGTGGAACTCACATGCGCAGAGAACTTCGTTAAGGCGAAGGCTGAAGATGTGAAAGGGATTGGGAAAGGTAGTAAGGGTATTGGAACTAAAAGTGCAGCAGATGAAATTATTAGAGATGGAAGTCATATAAACAAATCCGGAGAATTAAAACCAAATATTAAATATCAAGCAGGAGAGTATGAGTACCTATATGAGACAGACAATATGGGAAGACTTAAAGAGTTTAATGCAGAAGATTAAAATTAGCTGAAAGAGAAAGTAGATTACCACATAAATCAAACACGCCAGGAAAAGAAGCTGGTGATCATGCCGGACATTTAGCTGGCGATAGGTTTGGAGGATCTCCAGATTTAGATAATCTTGTATCTCAATCGAGTAATGTGAATTTGAGTAAATACAAGAAGTTAGAAAATCAATGGGCTACAGCAATAAAAGAAGGGAAGAAGGTTTCCGTCAATGTTAAAGTTAATTATAAGGGAAATAGTTTAAGACCAAGCAGCTTTGATATAGAATATGAAATTGATGGTCGACTGAGGTTCATAAGTTTAGAGAACTAGGGGTGATTATATGAAGGTATTTGAGGATTATTTTTCAGAATTACAAACAGACATGGTGGCTATTTGTTTAGAGTATGTCGATAATAAGGCGGATGCTATTTTTATCTATTGCTCATACGAACCCAAGATGTATGTTTTTGATTTTTTCTATAAAATTAATGGAAAGATTGTTCATAAACATCAATTAAACGAGGCTACAAAGGAAATGAATAGGCAACACTATGATGTTTCAAGAGAAAGACAGAAGGCAGCGCTGAGAATAGGTAATCAAAATTTAAAGCTTATTCATAAAAAATGTGAAGAATTCAATAAAGATATGCCCACAGAAATAAAATTGTACTATGATGTCAAGAAGAATAGTTTAAAAGGGAAATATAGATATGATTTAGTTTATTCAAACGACGAAGAGCTTTTACCAGATGATATTTTCGAATTATGGTTTGAGGAAGTAAAAAGTGGAAATTATTGAAAAGGAAGCATGTTTGATTAAATAGAATGTCCTAATTATGAAATCATTTCATAATATTCAAAATGAAGTTATTGAATTAACTATAAACACTTGATTGCCAATTGTTCTACCCCCAAAAATAGACTAAATTTTAAGAAGCTATTTGGCTGGTTTGTTTCCGGGATTCAACTGGATTCATACCAGTCAATTTTTTTTGCTTTTATTCTCTTATTATAAGAATAAATGTAATCTTCCAATAGGGCATTTTAACTTTTCACATGATTTGTACACGACAGATCAAATTAAGCTCGATTATGACCAGTTAAACAAATAGGTGAAAGGTTAACTGATAACAAAAACTTATTAGGGGCAGAGGTATTGCCAATTTCTAGTGTATTTGCGGGTGACTTTGTATGCTTAGATTTTAGAATAGATAAAAATAATCCATCTGTTTGTATATGGTCTTATGAAGAATCTGGTGAGTTTGAGCCTGTTACATATAATGTGGCAGATAGCTTTACTGAATTCTTAGAAATACTTTAATAGATAGAATGAGAGACGGAGCACTTGAGTGTCCAAAATGACAACAGTTGCTTTTTTATTTTACACTTAGGTGGCAATAAATTATGGGGAGGCGGTATTAGACGAGCGACATTAAGTGGAAATATCAAGATGGAGAAGTAGATAGTTTATCAATAAGTGCAATAGAAACCAAATTGGGATTTGTTTTTCCGAAGGATTATAAGGAATCTGTTAAAGTTAACCAAGGAGCAAGCCCAACTCCTTACCTTTTTGAGGTTAATGGTATAGAGAGGGTGTTTGGTTCACTTCTAAAAATTGATAATTCTGATAGTCTTACAGATATAATAAATGTTTATGTGAATTATAAGGGTACGGCTTCCCAATAAAATGATTGCTTTTGCAAATGACCCGGCGGGCAACTTGATTTTTCATTCGTGAAATTGCAAATAAACGAGGAGGTAAAAATTTATGAGTTTTGAGAGAAAAATAAATGAACTATATAATCAAATCGCTCAAAAAATTAATGATATGATACCAACTGATTGGGAGCATTTCGCTTTGTGCGCCAGGCATGGCGACCATCTAGGTGGTGAAAGTCCACTGTGGAGGTACACATCAACCAACCACTAGAGAA
>NZ_JBPPZG010000278.1:0-4361 GCF_051918545.1 Pseudogracilibacillus amylolyticus (SeqCode)
GACATTTTCAGAAGAAAATAATTTCCCATCCAACAGTTAAAAAGTTGTTGTTTCTAAAAATCAGATGTTCAGTAGACCCTAATTATTCTCTTGGTTTCATCATATAGGTTGCCAGGCCAATTGCAACTTCTTCGCCTTGGTCATTCTCAATGACTGCTTCGCCGACGACGAGTGTTTTTCCTTGTTTGACTACTCGCCCTTTAGCAATTAACTTATCCCCCACCGCCGGGCGCAAATAATTAACCTTCATCTCAACCGTTACACCGCCAATCCCTTTTTCAACTTGCGACCTGAGGGCAGCTCCAACCGCTGCATCGACAAGACTTGCAATCACTCCACCATGAACCGTTTTCCGACTTTGTGTGATTTCATGAATAACGGGCAGTTCGAGAACAGAGTGACCATTATTAAGTTCAACTTCTTTCAAGCCGATATGATCCCAGTATGGGTTATTACTCATTATATTTTCACTCATCGAATCTTCCTTTCTATTAAACATCGGCGTATTATTCGAATGATAGGATGTGAAAAAGTAAGCGCACTCAAGATTCTCGTGACTTAATTTCTTTTACTCTCCAAATACGCCTCCTCTTCCTCTGCGGTTAACAATCTGAGGGCTTTGCCAATGTTTCCCCCTTGCATCTTCCAAATCGTATTATGATCATCGACGGAATGAGAAAAATTACCATCCGCCCAGCGTGTTAAAATATTTTTATACACTTCTTTATGTTGTAGAGGTTCCTTCGTTTTATCTACACTTTCGAGTAACCAATCAATCCGTTCATCTGTGATTTCAATTAATCCCCATTTTGCTTCAGCTTCTATTTTTTGATGAGACATTTTATGAATGAAATCTCTCATCACCTCTTCGGTTACTTCTTCCTGTTTCATTGTTGTATTAAAAGGGTTTTTATCTTCATCACTCGATCCATTCAGTAAAATCGGTTCTTCTTCTTCCTCGTCTTGAGTAGATTCTGTTTCAGTTTCATCTGGTTCTTCCGTAACAGGTTGTTCAGAAGTTGTTAAATCCGTATAAACAATATAAGTAAACCATCCAATTAATGCTACAATCACGATTATGAAGGTCCATATTATCTTTTTAAACATAGATACCACCTCTCCCTCACATCCATTGTAGCATGTTTCATGAGATGAAAAAGAGGACAAGTTCCCCTGTCCCCAGCCTTATTTTATACCAAATATCGAAACGCAAACTGAACCTGCAAGTAAGTCACATTGCTTCTGACTCGATATGACTTTAAATAAAGAACATTCTCACCCTAATCTCTTTTACTCCCAGCTAGGTACTAATTCTTGTGTTAATTGAATTGCTTCACGCAATTTTTTAACCGGAATCTGACCTGGAGCAGATAACTCAACACCGACACCAAACGTAATAATTGAACCATAAGCCCAGCCAACGATACGGCTTAATCCGCCAAGATCTCCCATTGACATGGTCACTACAGGTACTTCAAGCATATCGTCAATTGTTTTTGTTACTTCAAGCAAACGAAGTACATCTTCTTTTGAGTTTGGCATGACTGCAAACTTTGCAATATCCGCTCCATAAGCCTCTGCCTGACGAGCACGTTCAATAATCTCGTCATTATCCGGAGTAACTTTAAAATTATGATAAGATAAAATTAATTGTTTATTGTTTTCTTTGGAAATATCACGTAACGTTTTTACATACTTCTCTTCATTTGACGTTTCATAATCAACGAAGTCAACATCCGTTTGTTTACAAACCTGACTAATCAAAGATACTTTATCTTCTTCAGTTAACGTAATTTTTTCTCCGCCTTCATGCTCTGCCCGAATAGTAAATAACAACGGGATATCTGTCTTACCTTTGATCTCTTGAATAAGTCCTAACACGAGTTCAACATCCGCTAAATCTGTTAAAAAGTCTGCTCTCCATTCAATAAGATCTGGCTGCTGTGGCAAAATTTTATCTAATTGCTCAAGGATTTCGACCTTTGTTTTTCCTGTTAAAGGGGTACAAACATATGGCGCTTTTTTATTTGCAAAAATTTCTGTTGTCATTTTGTTACACTCCGTTTCATTTTTCCTTATCGATAGTATACCATAACCCTAGTAGCAATTAACCTTCTGCTGGCGAGGATGTTTGGCAAAATATTCTTTCGCTGTCACGAGACAACGACGAGCAAATTCTTCGTAGCCAAGCAATTCAGATTGTTGCTTATTTGGCAATTCAATTGAATATGGCACTTGCGGGATACTATTGATAATACTAGCTACATCAATACCGCCCTCCCCGACATATGAACGAGCTTCTCGTACGATGCGCACCATTTCATCCTGATCAGATGGAATGACACCAGGCGCATCACAGAGATGGAGAAAGCGGAACCATTCTTTAGGTACTTTTTTCAAATCTTCAACTGTATCATGTGCACGATGGAAATGATGAATATCAATCATTAACCCAGCATTCGCTTTATTTACCGTATCAAGGACTTCCATTACACCAGCTAAATTTGAAACGCTTGCAATTGGCACATACTCTAACTCAACAGTAAGTTCATACTGAGCAGCTAAATCACAAAGCTTTGCAAACTTCTCGATCGCTTCTTCTTTATTATCTGTCCAGATACTACTCAACACATGACGCCCACCAAGTTCGGCAGCCACTTCCATCTCAGGCTCATACTGACTCGGATCAATTCCATCTGCAATCCGTGCAAGTTCGATATCAAGTAATTGTAATCCAGTATCTTTTAATGCTGTTTTTGTATCACGAAAAAGTGCTTTATTTTTAGCTAAAGAAAAATTCGGTTCACCTGGTAAACCCATATAAATCGGGCGTAAACTTACAAAATCATATCCCGCACGTGCAGCCATATACGTCATCTCTGGTGGGGGTGTGTTTAATACGGTTAAATATGCTAATGAAAACTGAGGTTGTGTCATGAAAATCCTCCTTTTATTTTTAAAGGTAATTAGTTCGTGTTGGATCGATCTAATTTTTGGTTAAAAATTATTTATAACATTTGATTGACCATCTTCACCTCACGGTTAGATCGATCTAAAATGTAAGCGTTAAAATTATAATACAATATTAAAACTAAAATATCAATGATTTATTTTTAGTACTACCCTAAAAAACAAGGCAAGTCTTTCTGCCTTGTTCATGGAATGATTATCTCATCTCTTTGTGATGCATCGATCGGCAAATACAAATAACACAATATGTATCCCTAACATAATAATAAGAGCAATATATCCAGTCCTAATAACGATAGATCCACCAATAATAGGAATAGCGAGAAATAGCTCTAGTCTCCAGAAACCCACTTCATAATCCGAGAATTCGGCAACTAATATTCCACCTCTCGTTAAAACTGAAGTTTATGATTTATGGAAAATTTTAACTTTTTGATTTTACATAAGTCTACTAAGTAGAATTAAAATAAATATAATTACAATACTTTGAATTAGCGAAATTATGATATCTTTTTTCCAAGTATTTTCCGAAGTATACTTCTGTCCGTATCTATGTAACACTCTTACAAAAATTAAACAAACTAACCACAATGAAAGAAACTGAAAAATAACCATTACAAAATCTAAATACTTCATAACTCCCACCTCTCGTTACCTTACCCTCAACGATTCAAGCCCAATTTTTCGCAACAAGATTTCCCCCTATTGAAGTATTTATTCAAAACTTCAGAGTAAAGTGTATATTTAACTTCTTGATCGGATGAAAGAATGGCTGAATGCGATTCACCAAATCCTTACCCACATTCATCGTATACTGTCGGCGTAATGTACAAAGACAAAAATAGTTAATAATGCAAATAGTTTTTCAAATACTTCCATTTCCTCAATTAATTTAATTTCATATTTAATTTTCATCATTTTTACCGAGTAATTGATATAAAGTTAGGATAACAGCTGTTATATTAAGAGAAATAACAATAGATAATAAGGCTATTCCTGCATCTCCATAATCGGGTAGAATTATAAAATATATGAGTCTAAGTAAACAAGCTATAGGAAATGAAAAGAAACTGAGTAAAAAAGGCAATAATAATTTTGAACAAAAAAGTGAAGGCGCAGTCCCCTTCAAATTGCGTTAGCAATTAGTGGGGGTTAGCCTTCGCGGTCTTGATTTTCGATATACTTTTTTATTACTTCTATAGGAGCTCCGCCTGTTGTTAAAATTAAATAACTACGACTCCAAAAATAAGGCTTCCAATAATATTTTGCAAGGAATTCCGTAAATTCTTTTCTAATATACCTAGAAGTTACCGTTTTAAAACTATTAATTGTGTTCGCTAAATTTATCTGTGGTGGTGCCTCAAATAAAATATGCAAATGATCTTTTTCAG
>NZ_JBPPZG010000279.1:0-4359 GCF_051918545.1 Pseudogracilibacillus amylolyticus (SeqCode)
GTTCACGTCCTGTGAACAACGAAGAACGACCAACATCCTGTTGGTCTGGTAGTTATAGCGGAGAGGTCACACCTGTTCCCATCTCGAACACAGCAGTTAAGCTCTCCAGCGCCGATGGTAGTCGAGGCTTTGCCTCCGCAAGAGTAGGACGCCGCCAGGCAAGGGAAAACAGCCTATTTACTAACACATAAGTAAATAGGCTGTTTTTGTGTTTTTTATTATTTCAGAATGGAAAATTTAACTCATACCATGAGGACCAAATTTACCAGTATTACTTTCGCTGCCAGTGCCAATACCACTGCTACTACTGTTCATATTACTGTTCGTATTTGTCGTACCATTCAACATTGGTGCAACACTTTCCATCGCTTTTGCCATTGGCTGATCGCTTTTCGACATTGTATAAAAGGCTGCAGCACCAACACCAACGGAAGCGAGTAAAGTTAGCCACATATCAGACTTTTTCAATTAAAATCATTCCCTTCATTGTTATTGGAAGTAAGAGAAGTAAGGCATTTGCCAAATCTCTATTATAGAGGATGTTCAAAAAGTCCGGTAAAAATGACACTGCGAATTTCTTCGTTGGCTTGCTTCTCCGCTGCTCATGTATCTAAATGCATACATTCCGCTGCTCGAAACTACGCCGCCTCGAAATTCTTGGTCCTTTTTATCCTCCTTTTTAAACACGCACTTATAGTTTAGCACCTTCATGTTATTTAATACTCGGAATGATTTACCTAGAGAGTAAAGTTTACAACATTTTTTACTTTTTTGTCCTAAAAATAAATCAATTGTCGATAATTGTTTCAACATGAGTAAAGTATGGTAAAATAGCTTTGGAAGTACAACAATTATACGAAGGTGGATCCATGTCGAATAAAATTTTAAGAGGTACCGTTTTATTAACGGGAGCCGCATTTTTATCAAAGTTTTTAGGAATGATTTATGTTATCCCATTTAATGAATTAGTTGGAGCTAAAGGGGGAGCTTTGTATTACTATGCTTATAACCCGTATACTATTTTAATTAGTATTTCAACAGTAGGTGTTCCTTTAGCCGTGTCGAAAATTGTATCGAAATATAATTCTTTAGGGTATTATGATACAGGACTACGAATTTTTAGAACTAGCTTGCTTTTAATGATTATTACAGGTTTTTTAGCATTTATCTTTTTATACTTTAGTTCTGGTTGGTTGGCCACCAAGTTTCTTTACAGTGATACACATGGAAACCAAGTTGAAGATGTAGAACAAGTGATGAAAATGGTAAGCTTTGCATTATTAATTATTCCAGCAATGAGTGTTGCACGTGGTTTTTTCCAGGGAAATCAAACGATGGAACCTACTGCATTATCTCAAGTGGTTGAACAAATTGTCCGAATTGCTTTTGTACTAATATCTGCTTTTATTATTATTAAAATTTATAATGGAAGTGTCGGTTTAGCAGTCAGTTTTGCAACTTTTGCAGCTTTTATTGGGGCGTTGGCATCATGTATTATTTTATGGTTCTATTGGAGAAAAAAGCGTCAACATTTAAGAAACGCAATAGAACCGTCAACAAAAACATTGAACATTTCAACGAAGGAGTTAATTTTTGAATTATTTTCTTATGCGGGTCCATTTATATTAGTTGGGATTGCTATTCCGCTTTATCAAACAGTTGATTCATTTACTTTCAACAGAGCAATGATAGTTAGCGGATATGAGAAAATTGCGGAGCTTTCCCTTGCGACAATAAATTTATACGGACATAAATTGATCAGCATACCAGTTACAATAGCAACAGGACTCTCTTTAACAATTGTTCCGGCACTTACAGAATCTTTTACAAAACAGAATAGACAAAAATTAATGAAAGAAATAAATCAAGCATTGCAAATCGTCTTATTACTCGTTATTCCAGCTGTTGTCGGTTTATCGGCACTTGCTTATGAAGCATATGGTTCTCTGTATGGTATGGAAAATTTGAGCTTAACCGGGTCTTTACTTGCTTGGTATTCTCCAGTTGCTTTATTATTTGCTTTATTTACCGTCACAGCAGCAATTTTACAAGGGATCAATGAACAACGCTTTGCTTTAATAAGTCTTACTGCAGGGTTTTTAACTAAAGTTTTATTAAACTCAGCTTTAATACATATTTTTGCTGGAAAAGGCTCTATATTTGCAACAGGTCTTGCTGTTGGTGTAGCAGTAGCTCTTAATTTTTGGAAAATAAACCGAGCAATTCTATTCTCTTATAAACAAACATTAAAGCGAACAATATTTATGGTAATTTTTAGTTTGGTTATGTGGGGAGTAATAGAAGTAACTAAAATTATCTTCGGCCTATTTTTGCCTTTTGATGAGAGTCGGCTTGCTGCATCTATTATGCTCTTGGTCGGCATAAGTGTTGGAGCGTCAGTATACTTATTCTTAGCTTATAAGTCAACATTAATTGATTTTGTTTTTGGAGATACAAATATGTTAAAACGTTTCAGGAGGAAAAAACGTGCGACTAGATAAATTACTTGCTCATACAGGTTTTGGAACTCGAAAAGAAGTGAAAGAATTAATTAAAAAGCGGCTCGTAACTGTCGATAATAAAGTTATAACGAAAAGTAATTTACATGTAGATCCTGATGAGCAAGTGATTGAAGTAAATAAGCAGAAAGTACATTATCAAAAATATGTGTATATTATGCTACATAAACCACCAAATTATTTGTCAGCAACCGTTGATCCCTACGATCAAACGGTTTTGGATTTAATTCCTCACGAATATCAACACTATAATCTGTCACCAGTAGGTAGATTAGATAAAGATACGGAAGGGTTATTATTGCTAACAAATGATGGACAATTGAATCATGCGTTAACCTCGCCAAACCGAGAAATTTATAAAACGTATTTTGCAAAAGTGAATGGCCGGGTTTCTGATAATCATATTGAGCAATTTAGAGAAGGAATTATATTGGATGATGGGTATAAAACAAAGAAAGCTTATTTAGACATCGTAAAAAGTGATGCAATTTCGGAGATTAAACTTGCAATATGTGAAGGGAAGTTTCATCAAGTAAAACGAATGTTTCGAGCAATTAATATGGAAGTTCTTTATTTAAAACGATTACGAATTGGAGAGTTACAATTAGATAAGGATCTTCCTATAGGGAAATGCCGCCAGCTAACAGAAGGCGAATTAGCTTATGTTTTATCTATGAAAAAATAAGAGGTGAATGAAATGGCACAGTTAATTAAATTACTTGACTATATCTCCCGTTATGAAACGAACCCATTTCATTATCCAAGCCAATATATCCGATTAAAACAAGAAAACTGGCAGCGTATAAATGATTTATGGGAAATGGAAAATGATAAAGAATTAAACTCTGACGATAACGAAACAATATCTGAAAATGTGGACAATAAAGGATTTTTTAACTGGATTCCATTTCGTAAACATAATGAACAGGAGAAAATGGGAACCGAAAAGTTTGAACGAAGTCTGCCAAAATCAAGGGACAATTTAACAACGTATTTCTTAAATGAACTTTATCCATTTCAGCTTAAGTGGGCGACTTCAACGGTATCTCAAGTTTCTTTTACCGATAGAAAGTTTAATTCCGATTTCACATTGAAACATTTTTTACAAAGTTTACCGGATATTTATTTAGTCATGTACTATCCAATATTTACTGTTAAAAAAGCAACCGTACAAGGTGAACTTATATTAATTAGCCCGATTGGGATCGAAATTATCGTGTTACTTCAGGAAAGTTCGGACGCCGTTATTTACACTGGAGATGATCGAACTTGGACGATTGAAAAGGGAAATAATACTTCGAAAATAATTAGTCCAACAATTGCGTTAAAACGGAATGAACAAATTGTCAAAAGCATTTTAAACAGATATAATCTTAATTTCTCGATTAAAAAAACAATTTTATCTAAAGAAGCAGCTATTCTCTATACGAATGAACCTTATAATACTTCGCTCATCGGAAAAGCCGAATACGATACATGGCTTGAAGAAAGAAGAAATTTGGCATCACCTTTAAAAAGTATCCAATTAAAAGTAATTGAAGCATTATTACGTCATTGCCAGACCGTATCTGTTAGAAGACCAGAATGGGAAAATGATGATGATCGTTTTAATTCAGTCGACGTTGAGGAAACTAAATAAATGTATGTCTTTATTATAAATCCAGTTGCGGGAAACGGGAGAGCGAAAAAGATTCATAGTCGACTAAAGAAACTAGCAGAATATAAAAAAATGGCACCCATTTGCTATTTTACAAAATACAAAGGACATGCGGAAAAAATTGCCAGACAAATTAATAGCGATCCTTCAGTAAAAACAATTGTCGTTATTGGCGGTGATGGA
>NZ_JBPPZG010000280.1:0-4348 GCF_051918545.1 Pseudogracilibacillus amylolyticus (SeqCode)
CTACCAAGAGTGGCGATTACCCAAGAAGCCCCCACTTCAAGCAACCCGTAAGGGTGGTAAGTGGTGGGTAGTTCACTAAATTGTTAATTGTGAACGTAATGAACAAAACTTATATAAAAAACTAATTGCTCATTATTTTGAAAACGATTACATTCTGGGCAATTTAGATTATTGTTAAATTATAAATTTTAATAAAGTAACCAGAAGGGGGAAAACAGTTTGAAAAAGTATTTATCATTATTTTTGTTTGCGCTCTTAATGGTATTTAGTGCAGCTTGTTCTGATCAATCAGATGAAACAAGTAGCACAAGTGAGAATGAATCATCAGAAAGTAGTACCTCAGAAGGTGAGGCGTCTGATAGTAATTGGGAGCCAGAAGAGTCAATTGAAATTCTTGCACCATCTGGAGCTGGTGGTGGATGGGATACGACTGCACGTATGGCTGCTAAAGTATTCAATGAAGAAGGCATCATTGAGCAGAGTATGGGAGTTGTTAACAAAGAAGGAGGCGGTGGAGCAGTTGGTTGGGCATATATTGCTAGTAAAGAAGGCAGCCCTTACCACCTATTTGTTTCATCACCACCGATCATGTTCATCCCTTTAAATGGTCAATCTGAATATGGACATGAAGATTTTACTCCGCTTGCTAATATGATTGCGGATTACGGTGCATTTGCCGTAAAAGCGGATGCGAAGTGGAATGATTTAAACGAACTTTTTGATGATATGAAAAAGGATCCAGAGAGTATTACAGTAGTTGGTGCATCATCGCCTGGTAGTATGGATCACATGCAGTTTATTCAAATTGCCAAAGCTGCTGGGGTAGATATTACGAAAATTAAATATGTTTCCGATCAAGAGGGTGGCGGACTGACACAATTGCTAAATGGCAGTGTTGATGTGTTTTCAACTGGCGTTGCCGAAACCGTTGAACAAGTTAAAGCGGGCAAGATTAAAGTGTTAGGCGTTACATCTGAAGAAAGATTGACTGGTGATGTATTGGAAGATTTCCCGACTGCAATAGAACAAGGGATTGACGAATCGTTTACAAATTGGAGAGGATTTTTCGGTCCACCGAACATGGATGAAGCAGCAACTGAGTACTATATAGAGAAATTTAAGGAATTAAGTGATTCAGATGCTTTTGCTGAGATTCGCGATCAATATGGTTGGGATGAAATGTTCATGGCAGGTGACGATTACAGACAATTCTTGGATTTACAAAAAGAAGAACTTGGAGAATTATTGGATGAATTAGGGCTTGCCCAATAAACATGTGGTAGCAAATGAAGTCAATGATCCATTCATTGGCTTCATTTTATAACTTAAAGAAAAAATCTAGGTGGTGAAATCCATGCTTAAGACATTGAATCAGCGAATAAGCGTTGTATTACTATTAATTGGAATAGGTTATCTCATTTTAACATTTCGTTTACCTTCATTCGCATACACCGAGGTAGATGCAAATGTTATACCGATGTTTCTAGGGATACTTTTAATTGTGTTAGCGATATGCTTATTTTTTTCAAAGGACTCAGAAACGGAGGAGCAGAAAGCAAGAAGGAATATACCAAAGACAGATATCATTGCTTTAATTGTGGTATTCGCATTTGTATTTGTTTATATTATGTTTCTTGAAATACTCGGTTTTGTCGTTATGTCAGGATTATTTATTTTCTTTTGTTCATGGTTTCTTGGGTTTAAAAAGTATATCGCAAATATATTAACAGCTGTTATATTTCCTTTATGTATGTACTTTGCCTTTACAGAGTTTTTAAAAATTAGTTTACCAAAAGGAATATTACCATTTTAAAGGAGGGAAATTTACATGGGATCACTAGAGGGGATATTAACAGGATTTCAGCTAGCGTTTAGTCTAGAAGGAATGTTATTTGTATTTATCGGTTGCTTTGTTGGAACAATTATCGGAATGTTGCCGGGTTTAGGGCCGATTAGTGCCATTGCAGTCATGATCCCGATTACCTTTGGGATGGATCCTACACTTGCATTAGTGATGATGGCAGGTGTATATTATGGAGCTATTTATGGAGGATCCACTTCTTCCATACTATTAAATGCTCCAGGTGTCTCTGGAACTGTTGCAACTGCATTTGATGGGTATCCGATGGCACAACAAGGAAAGGCTGGAAAAGCTCTAGCAATTGCTGCCATTTGTTCCTTTCTAGGTGGTACGATAACTGTTGTTTTATTAATGCTACTTGCTCCAACATTGGCTAGTGTAGCGATTGTATTTGGCCCTCCTGCATATTTTGCCCTTATGTTTATGGGTTTAACAGCTATTTCTAGTTTATCAGAAGGATCAACCATTAAAGCGTTAATTTCGGCTGTTGCCGGATTTATGGTTGTTACAATTGGGATTGACGCTCAAACAGGGACACAGCGCTTTACTTTTGGCAATGTAAACCTATTGGAAGGTATTGATTTTCTAGTCATCGCATTAGGATTATTTGCCTTAGCGGAAGTATGTACATTGGTAATTAATCGAAAGGATGCAGCGCAGAGTAAAGCACATAAGATTGGTAGTATTCGTCTATCAAAACAAGATCTCAATGAAATGAAAGGTCCTGTTGGCAGACAATCTATAATTGGATTTTTAATCGGCGTTTTACCTGGGGCAGGGGCTACGATTGCTTCGTTTATTGCTTATATTATGGAGAAAAGGATCTCCAAAAACCCTGATGAATTTGGTAAAGGCGCTATTAAAGGAATTGCAGGTCCTGAAACAGCTAATAATGCCGCAACAAGTGGTGCTTTTGTGCCATTATTAAGTTTGGGAATTCCAGGATCGGGTACTACAGCAGTTATGTTAGGTGCGTTTATTGTGTTAGGTGTACAGCCTGGTCCATTATTAATGACAGAGCGTCCGGAGATTTTTTGGGGAATTATTGCAAGTATGTATATTGGGAATGTTGTGTTATTAATTTTAAATTTGCCATTGATACCGTATTTTGCAAAAATATTAAAAATTCCACGTCCATTATTAATCTCTTTAGTTGTTATGTTTAGTATTATTGGGGTATATGCAATTAGTTTTAACACATTTGATTTATATATGCTTTTACTTTTCGGGGTAGTTGGGTTTCTAATGCGTCTTTTCGCATTCCCCGCACCACCCTTTATCCTCGCATTTATTTTAGGAGGTATGATGGAGCAAGCGTTCAGACAATCATTAACCATTTCAAATGGTAGCCTATTAATTTTTGTAAAAGATCCAATTGCTTTATCACTATTACTTATTGCACTGTTATCTTTTCTATATCCGCTCTTTCGTCAATTACGGAAACAAAGGGCGTAATGCATCGATTTAAGAACAAATTGAGTCTGTGGATAGCTTTTTCTTATCTGCAGACTTTTTAATTTTGCTTTTGGCTCTGTTAAACTTTAATGTTGTTAAATAGATAAATTAAAGGAAACCAAACTATGGTTTCCTAATCTTTATTTAGCTACATCACTTTAAGTAAGAATGAACTGACTTTAACTCTCTACCGATAAAATTAGCGGATACAGGCGTTAATTCTATTTCTCTTGCTCAAACAGAGAGTTGACCGATATGATGAATTTCGTGGGCAATTATGTGATGTAATATTTCATCTTTAGTGTATTCATCTTCATCCCAGGGAACTTTTACAAATCTATCGTGTTTTTCATCTAAATTGGTCTTTAAAAAATCGACTATTTCATATCGTAATGTATTTGAGAGATTTTTCATCTTCTCAAGAGTCTTATAATTGTCAAAATCAAATACCACGTCTTCTTTACCCTGGATACCACGCAGCCAACTATATTCAACGTCAATAATGTGAAAAAGAGTGTATAAAATACTCTCGACTCCACCTATGCGGGCTTTTAACAACTCTCCTGTTGTTAGTTGATTGCACCAGTTAATCCATTCGTCTCTAACCTGCCAGTTGTACTCAAAAAACTTAATCATAATAATCACTCCAAAGTTAAATTTCTTGTCTAATTTAGTCATTTATCGCTGAAATATATTAAAGAACACATACTTGTTCTTGGCTTATTCCTCTGTGTTTAGATTTTCCGCCACGCTTACGAGGTTTTGAGGTTTTCGTTCTGAAATCCCACGTTGCCCATTTTCAGAGCACAGGAAATAGGTCTCGTCAACTTCAACGATACCATCAAATTTTTCAAAATCCATTTGTTTTAATGCACTTAACAGATTGTGTCTCCAATAAACACAGCCTTACTTTTTTAAAATATATCTCCTCTCAGGTCTACCAACCGTACCATAGTTGAGTTCTGCTTTTACGCGGTCTTGCGAAATTAAATATTCCAAGTAACGTCTTGCAGTAGTTCGTGTTACACCAAT
>NZ_JBPPZG010000281.1:0-4310 GCF_051918545.1 Pseudogracilibacillus amylolyticus (SeqCode)
ATTAAAACCAGCTGAAATCATCTGAAATATAAGTCCAACAATGAAAAATACAATTACAACAGCCCATGATAACCCTTTTGAAAATCTTGCAACAATTTGCAGACCCATCGCCGTAATAATCAATCCCCAAATCGTAAATACTTCAATTGAATTTAAGACAGCACCTAAAATTCCTTCCGCACCAATGATTGAATTTAAGCTAGTAAACAACTTTTCCGGGTCTCCGCCAATTATCATAAAAACAATTCCATTTACAATCATACTTATTGCGCTAATGATAAAGATGTACGTGTTCATAGAAAATAATTGCTTGAATGTTACTTCGGAACGAACAATTTTAGCGATAATAATATGTACGACTGAACTAATAAGAAGAGTGATAACCGGTGTAAACACACCAACGATCACAAAACCAATTTGGCTAAACATTGTAACCATCATCATTTCTTCTTCACTCATACCTGCTAAATTCGGGTCATTCATGAAATCGATCCCGTTCATCATTAGTAACATTCCGACAATCGTGAGTAATGTAACAATAATTAAAGCAACAATAATTTTTGGGTTTTCCCTGATTTTTTCAAACTGTTCTCGTGGATTCATTATCATCCCAAAAAGAGATGGTTTTTCTAATTTCGGTTGTTCTATCTCTGTGTTCATTTCATTTGTCATGTTTATTCAACTCCCTAAATTTTAATTAATTACTTCCATTTCCTCAGCCCACTGTTTCACCATATCTAATGTGACATTTGGGTCAATAATATTAATTGAATATCTTAAACCTCCTTCACTCCAACTAATAGAATGTAGTTCTTCAACATCAAAATATAATCCCTCTTCCCCACGGATTGTTTCTTTTTCAAAACCTGCTGCAAATATATCTTTAGTATCTTCAGTCTCTTCATCAGCGGTGAGGATGGTTAATGTCAGTAGAGGTAATCCATTTTGTTTATAATCCATTGTCACATCTTGATAACTTGGATCACCTTCTATTTCTATAAAAGAAATCTTGTCTATCTCATGTTCCTCGGTATTTGGAATATATAATACAGAAGAACTGTTCATTTTCTCCGGTATATCTGTTAACGTTATTTCCTCTCCCTCTTCATCAAAAGATTCAATTTCAACATCCTCAGGTAAATCTAGTTGGAACTGGGATTCGTCTATTTTAGCATTAAAATCTATCTTTTTGTACTCCATGTTGATTTGTAAATCTCCACTCGCTGAATTCATTTTTAATACCACCCAATGTTCCTTATCAATCCATATTTCTTGGTTATCATATAAGGATTTTTTATCTTTTTGTCTATCAGCAACCATATGAAATGTCGATCTGCCAGCAATTTCTTCTTCTCCAACGGTTTTGATATCGTGCGTATCCCGTATCATTTCAAGTAACATTTCCACTTGTTCCTTCGGATTCATATTTAATTCTTGTAACTCTTCATCTTCAAAAGAGATGGCTTTCTTTTCTTTTTCTTCGTACATTATGATTGCTTTTCCATCATTAACCGCAATAACTTGACCGCCATCATCCTCTATTTCTACACGAGACCTTTCATTTTGACGCCACTCTTTTAAAAATAATGTTTCATTTTCCCCCATACCACCAATCGTCATCTCCATTTCCCCATAATAGGACAGCTCATTTTCTGCTTCTAGTGCATTGGCAATTACTTGCTCAGGTGAAAATTGATTCATTTTCCCACAACCAACTACGAACAAAATGGATAAACTGATAAGGGCGAATATTGCTTTTTTCATACTCATTCCTCCTTCCTTTTCGGTATTGAACAAATAAAACATGCTCCAATATTTTCTTTTGACAGTGCCTCCACTTCACCGCCATGTTTCTCTATAATTTGTTTCGTAATCGAAAGTCCTAGCCCTGTACCATGTGAATCTTTTTTACTTCTCGCTTGATCCACCTGATATAACGGATCAAATAGAAAATTTAACTTTTCTTCTGGCACTCCTTCTCCTTCATTTTGAACAACAAGGTAGGCATATTTCGTAAAATCAAATGTATACGTATTTTTCACAAATTCAAACAAACCGTTTTCTAGATTACTAGCTTCAGAGAGAGTAACGATCCAAATTTTACCTAATTCAGGTGTGTGTTGAATTGCGTTCATCATTAAATTATCCGCGACTCGCATCATCTGTTTTGGGTTGACATCATAACTTCCACTGACGTTATTACATGCGAATAAATGAATTTTTTTCTTTTCACATAAAGCATCATAATCGGAAATAATCATGTCAAAAAACTCTTCTCCATCGACAGCTACCAGTTCCAGTTCGTAATCCTGGGATTGAAGTAATGTGTGGGTAATTAAATCATCTAACATTTGTTTCATAAAATCCGATTTATCAATGATTACTTTCTGATACATTTTACGTTCTTTTTCAGATAAGTCTTCTGTTACGTTTAGTGATTCCGCATATGCCTTTATTGATGTAAGCGGCGTTTTTAAATCATGGGAAATGGTTGCGACCATATATTCCTTTTCTTTTTGTTCTTGTTCAATTTCTTCTCGGGCAGCGGTAATTTGTTTTCGCATTGCATAAAAATGTTGTTTTAACTCCCCAATTTCATCTTTTCCTGTTTCTGTTTCCGCGTAAGCATTTCCACTAGCGAATGCTGACATCTCATCCATTAATCCGTACAATCTTTTATTCAATCTTCTATTAACGATAACAGCAATTGCCGCATAAATCAGAATGAAGGAAGTAACAAATAACCCAATGACAATCCAGCCGCGCTTTATAATTGTAGAAATTAATTCCTCTCTGGCAATTTCGATATCAAAAAAACCGACGATGCTCCCATCTTCAAAAACTGGTTCTTTATACTTGAAAGATCTAAGCCCCTGCTGTAACTCGTATAAATTTTCATATAATAACCTTTTGCTAGTTGCTTGCTGGACAGTGTCAAAATTTGCATTCGAGGAATATAAATTTAATCCGTCACTATTATAAAGTGAAATAGATAGTTCGCTGCTCGTTAATTTCTCAACTTCTTCTTTGGATGTTGCGGGATCATATAACGTCGGATCAATTAAAACATCTTTAAGTGACTGGATTTCAGTGTAAACATTCGCATATTCTTCAACCTTCTGTTCATTATGATAAGAACCAACCCATGCAAATAAAAAGTAAGCGGAGAAAAGCGGAAGTATCATAACGACAAAATAAGAAATGAGTAACCATGTTTTAATTTTCACAATAATTCTCCAATAAACTGATAGCCTTTTCCCCAAATAGTTTGAATATATTGCGGAGTTTTCACTGGGTCTTTTAATTTTGTACGTAATGATTTGATATGCACGGTAACCGTATGTAGTCCATCTTGATCAACTTGTCTCCATACATGTTCAAACAATTCTTCTTTAGAGAAAATTCTTTCTGGATTTTGTGCCAGTACTTTTAAAAGATCGAATTCCTTTACTGTTAATGCGATTTCTTCCTCATTAATATGTACTTTGTTTTGATCCCAATATATCGTCAATCCTTCATTAAAAGATGACTTATTTTCATGACGTGGTACTCCTTGATATCTGTTCCATCGACGTAATTGTGATTCAACTCGAGCCTTTAGTTCTTTTAAACTAAATGGTTTTGCGACATAATCATCTGCCCCAATGTCAAGGCCTTCAATTTTATCCTCATCTTCTTTTCTCGCACTTATAATAATTAATGGAATATCGCTGTTCCAACGAATGTTTTTACAAAGTGTAAATCCATCCATCTCTGGAAGCATTAAGTCGACTAAAGCTAGATCATAATGCGCTTCCTGAAAATCTTCCCAACCTTCAAGACCTGTTGTCGCCCATGTAACATGATATCCGTCGCGTACAAACATATCACGAACAACACGAGCAATTTCCGGGTCATCTTCAACTAAGAGTAAACGCGTTTGCATCGTTCATTCCTCCTGTAGTTTCTACTATAACATAAGCAAAAGGATACAATTTTAATTTTACAATATTTTTATTTTTAATTTTAAAGGTAATATTTGGAGTAGGTTTACGTTAATAAATGCGTGTTCAAAAAGGAGGATAAAAAGGACCAAGTCGGCTAACGGAAGATCCCCTGCTGCATTTAGATACATGAGCAAAGGTCTGGCACGCAGGAAAAGTGATCTTCTTTTCCAAGGAAACGCTTTAGCACGCAGAAAAAGTGCGTTCCTTTTTCAAGGAGCGGAGAAGCAAGCCAACGAGCTCACGTAGAATGTGGTGACTTCGACGTTCGACATAGGACGTGTCGGTATTTAGTCGAAGTTCCTCTAACGCAGTGTCATTTTTACC
>NZ_JBPPZG010000282.1:0-4237 GCF_051918545.1 Pseudogracilibacillus amylolyticus (SeqCode)
AAAAATAGGATTCAGCGGTCTTTCTTTTGATGAAATCGAATATGGTGTACATCTTTTAAAACAAGCATGGTTATGAACATACCTTTTTCGAAGGACTTAGAAATAAGAAAGATAAGAAGCAGTTTCCGATCAGTGATCTATCTGAGTATGATGAAGTGCAGTTCGGGGACGTAGCGCTCTTAGTCAGTTATGGCGCTTCCGCCTTTATTCTGTGAATTGTTTGAGAGGGCGAGGGGAGGAAGAACCGTGATGAACGCTGGAACTTTCGCGATCTCAGGTGAGTTGGGCAGTCTTTGGAAAAAATGTAGTGATGATGGTTAAAAATTCCGCAAATTATTATGTGTAGCAAGATGAGAGTTGCTCAAGTTATGGATGTAGTTTTCGCAAGCTCAAAATAAAATCACCTAAAGGAAAATCCTTCAGGTGATGTAACATTCTAGCAGCTTAGTAAATAATCTGGAAATATATTTGTACGTTCCATACATGTCTCGTAAATTTTCACTTAGATACCGCGTAAGTTTTCCTTATTTAGATGATCAATCGTTTTTTTTAATTAACGCCTTCGTTTCTACAATCCTCTCAGGATGTGTATATACATTCATTTTATTATTTCGTGCAAAGCCAATCGCGGTTATCCCAAGGTCATCCGCAAGTTCTAAGGCTAAGTTCGTTGGGGCAGAAGTAGAAATAATAATCGCAATACCCATTTTGGACACTTTTAAGAGTACTTCTGAAGAGATTCTGCCACTAAAAGCAATTAATTTATCTTGAACCGGAATTTTATTTTCAATAATATAACCGTAAACTTTGTCTAATGCATTATGCCTTCCGATATCTGTTCGGATTTCTAAAAGTTCTTCTACAGTACATAGGGCGGCATTATGGACGCCACCCGTTTTTTGAAAATGTTTGGAGTTAGTTTGTAGTTTTTTCATCAAATGTAAACATTGTTTCGTTGTAAGGCTTAACGGATGGTTAATCGTCTTTGCTGTTTGCACATCGCTTTTAAAATAAAATTGCCGACTCTTTCCGCAACAGGAGCCGATAAATCGTTTGGAATGATCTAAATTTGGGTGAAGCGATTTATGCAGTTCGATATGAGCAAATCCACGTGTTTTATCTACATGAATTGATTTTATTTCATCAATAAAGCGAATAACTCCTTCTGATGCGAGAAATCCGATAGCCATCTCTCGAATGTTTTGCGGAGTACAAACGATAGTAGCAAATTCCTTTCCATTCAACATAAAAGTTAACGGGTATTCTGTAGCCACAATATCTTCTGTATATGTGATCTCATCTGCCACCACTTTAATTGTCTTCCTCCGTTGATAAATGGATTTATCCATTTTTTTCACCTTCTAGCTCGGTTCCATTTCTAATTCTTCAATACGTCTTTCCGCATATTTCGTATCTTTATGTGCATAATACGTCTCTGCTTTTTCAACAATTGCTGCCGCATTATAATCTGGTATTCCAGCATATGTTTCATAAACACTTTCTGGGATAAGCGAATTTCCTTCTGGCCAGTGAAGCGCGATATTGCCTTCTTTTACAGGGGCAAATTTTGCACGCCCACTGAAAAATCCATGTTTATTATACGCAACAATTGCGTCACCATCTTGAATATCATGTTTTTTGCCATCTGCTTCATTCATTAGCACATCATACCTATCTGCGTCTGTAAAAGGATCTGTTTCTCCGTAAATCATCGAATTAAACTGTTTCCCACGGCGAGTGGAGACATAAAAATGTCCTTCTGGCTTACGGAGTTCCGGTATCTCAACAGGGATTAAATTACCTTTACCATCAGGTGTAGGACAATCTCCACCTTCACAAAGCCATGCTCCACCCCATTGGAAAACATCTCCTTTTTCTTTTAAATGTTGAATACCGTCATAATTGCGATTTGTTAGAGCAATCTCTTCTCGTATAGCATCCGCATTTTCAAAATGGATAATATCTTTTTCTTCAGGTTTTACACGTTTGGCTAGATCGATATAAATTTCCCATTCCGAGCGAGCTTCTTCGATTCTAGGCCCTTTAATTTCTGGAGAAAAATAGACCATTCGCTCTGTTGAGGTGGAAGTGCCACCACCTGGTTGTTCATAACGAGTCATTGCTGGTAAGACGATCACTGCTTCCTTTGCATCTAGTAGAGTAGATGTATTTAAAATAATATCTTGATGGACACGGACATCTACATTTTCAAGACATTGTTTAACGAAATCCGGATTAGGCATCGTCTCTAAGAAATTACCGCCTGACATATAATAGAGCTTTAAATTTCTTTCATGATCATCAGGTAATAAAGCATTTTCAAGTGATACGCCAACAATATCTCCTTGCCAATCAGGGATTTTGAAATTCCAATACTTTTCTACTCGTTTTCTATTTTCCTCATTCATATCACTACCAGGAAGTACAAATGGATCAGCACCCATTTCACCCGAACCTTGCACCCCAGAGTGGCCACGAATAGGCATTAATCCACAATGTTCTCTACCCAAAAATCCACGTAATAATGCTAGATTTGCAACTTGAGAAACATTATCCGTTCCAAACCGATGTTGTGTTAAACCCATCGACCAGACAAACACCGCCGATTTGGACTTTGCAAGTAATGTTGCCAGTTCTCCCATTCTATCTTTTGATAGTCCCGAAGATTTTTCAAGGATTTCCCAGTCATAGCTGACAACCTTTTCTCGTAAGGCTTCTAACCCGTTTACGTGTTTTTGAACAAACGTTTGATCAATAGCTGAACCGGGCTCTTTTTCCTCCATTTCAAACCAATGTTTCATGATTCCATGCATAAACGCAATATCGCCACCAATATTTACTTGGTAAACATCATCCGCTAATTTTGTTCCAAATAATGCGGATTCCATATTGGATGGGATCCAGTACTTTTCCATTGCTGGTTCAAAATGTGGATTAATAATAATAATTTTTGTTCCTTTTCTTTTCGCTGCGTACATATATTTTGTTGAAACAGGTTGATTGTTTGCAGCAACTGAACCCCAAAACAGCAAGACATCTGTACCGATCCAATCTTTATAATTACATGTCGAGGCACCGACTCCTACAGAACGGTTTAATGCTGTTTTTGAAGGGGAGTGACAGATGCGGGAAGCGTTATCAATATTATTCGTTCCTAAAAACCTAGCAACTTTCCCAGCGACATAATACGTTTCATTCGTTATTCCTCGAGAGGTCAAATAAAAAGCAAGTTGTTTCGGGTCAATATGTTTAATTTTATCAGCGATCATATTTAAAGCTTCATCCCAGGAGATACGACTAAACTTCTTATCACCAGGTTTCCTAATTAAAGGATAAGGAATGCGACCGAGTTTCCTAAGCTCTGTACTGTCCATTTTTCTTAACGCTTCAATATCTGCATGGAGTATCTCTTCTTTGATCGCAGGCATTGTATTTAGTCTAAGCACATTTAGCCTTGTTGTACATAAATGAGGACCTGACAATGTTTGGTCCTTTAAACCGGAAACTCCTAATGCACATCCATCACAGACTCCTTGAGTTAAAATACGAGTAGCATATGGTAAACTGTCTTTGTTTTCCCAAGCAACTTTTAGGGTATCTCGTAAGTGATGTGGTTTTATTTTACCTAATCCAAAAGGAACTTTACTAACCCATAAATCCGGCCGAGGTTTCTTTGATAATTTAATTGGTCCAGTATGCTTTGTTTTACCCAAACGAATCTCCTCCATTCATAATATTAATAGCTAACTAGTATGATGCATATTCATGTCCTATTTAGAATATAATAGTGTAACCTTTTTGAGACGTTTCTTTGGCGTCTCGAAGTAGCAGAACTAATTTGTATGAAAAGTTATATGATTGTAAGTCCCAATGTACCATAAATGATAGCATATATTTTTTAGTAACACTATAAGCTTTATTTAGAAAATTGCTTATTCTTATAAAATAGGAACATTAAAATCTAATAAAACTATATACATTCCTACTACTCTATAACCTTGCCCCACACTCACTAGGAAATTCTTAATAAAAAGTAATCCTCTCTAGTGTGGGTTTTCCACGCTAGAGTTGATGATTATAAAAAAGGCTGTTTTTTAAAATGTATTTCAAACATAGTATCTATAAACGGTGCAGTAAATTAGGTTAATTTTCTCTGTAAATATCTAAACAAAGTTGTGATATAAAATCCGCTACGGAAATACACTGCGCTTTCCGTGGGCGGCTGATGAGCCTACTC
>NZ_JBPPZG010000283.1:0-4212 GCF_051918545.1 Pseudogracilibacillus amylolyticus (SeqCode)
AGGGTTCTTGCCTGAAGACTTTGTCAGGAAAGAACAATCAACTACAGCTTAATAATCAGATAACCACCGCAAAAAAATACATTTTTTATGGTTTATTTGGTGTGCCCTCTGAAATATTTTACATAGAAGTTTCTATTGATTTTGTTTTCACACTAAACATTCTCCTTAAAAGCTACACTATTTATTACGATTAATATACTCCATTAGTTTCTCTTTTTTCCAAGTGTTCAATACAGTTTCAGGTTTTAACCAAGCTTTCCTTGCCATTTTTACACCATAATCCATATGCGCGAGTGTCCCACCACGATGTGCATCGGTATTTATAGCTATTGTCACACCAGTATCTCGTGCTGCTTCCAACCATTCCGTCGCAAGATCGAAACGCTGTGGATTTGCATTTAATTCAAGACATGTATTCGTTTCTTTTGCCCGTTCAATCAATTTTTCAACATTCACTTTATAACCTGGCCGACGTCCAATAATACGCCCTGTCGGATGGGCAATTAGATCAACGTATGGGTTTTCTAGTGCATGGTATAGTCTGTTCATAATTTTTTCTTCAGATTGATCAAAACTCGAATGAATTGCCGCAATAACAAAGTCCATCTCTTTTAAAAATTCAGTTGAAAAGTCCAATTCCCCATTCGGTAAAATGTCCATTTCCACACCAGAAAAGATATGAATATCATCATACTTTTCATTTAACAACGCTATTTCTTCCCGTTGTTTTCGGAGTCGTGATTCAGTTAATCCATTGGCAACCCGTAAAAATTTAGAGTGATCGGTAATAGCAATATATTCATATCCTTTTTCCCGTGCATGATTCACCATTTCTTCTAATGATTCGGCACCATCACTCCAAGTTGTATGCATATGAAGATCACCGCGGATTTCGTCATGCTCTAATAACTCAACTTCCTCCTTAAACGCCTCAACCTCACCTTTATCTTCACGGATTTCAGGTGGGATATAATGAAGGCCGAAGTGATTGAAAAAGGCTTTCTCTGAATCAACATGTAGAACTTCTCCTGTTTCTTCCACTTCGATACCATATTCATTAATTTTTTCACCGCGTTGTTTTGCAAGTTGCCGCATTTTTACGTTATGATCCTTTGAACCGGTAAAATGGTGTAACGTAGTGTAAAACTCTTCTTTTTTCACAAGTCTGAAGTCAACATTTACTTCATATTGATCCGCTAACGTCACTGCAACTTTTGTATCTCCACTTGCAATAACATCTTGAATCATATCCATTTTTAAAATTGCTTCCCTTACTTTTTCGGCTTCTTCTGCAGCAATAATAAAATCAAGATCTTTAATCGTCTCTTGTAACCGTCTTAAACTCCCTGCGATACTGAACCGCTGTATTTCCGGAACCCCTTCTAAATACTTTTCAATCACGCTAGCAAGCTCAAGCATATATGCAACCGGTAAACGTTCCGGTCTTGTCTCTTGATTACTTAGAGCCTCTACAATATTTTCTGCTGTCTTTTTCCCAAAGCCTTTTACTTTTTCAACCCGTCCATCCATACAGGCGCGCTTAAGTGTATCCGCATCAACTACATCTAATTCTTTATATAAAACTGCTAACCGTTTTCCACCTAAGCCTGGTAACTTCAATAAAGGAATGAGCCCATTCGGAATTTCTTTTTCCAATGTTTTTAAAGTTTCCGAAGTCCCTGTTTCGAGAAATTCTTGGATCAAATCATTGGTGCCTTTACCGATCCCGGGAATTTTAGTGAAATCATCAATCTCATTTAATGAACGAACATCACGTTCAAGACCTTGAGCTGCTTTTCTATATGCGGCTATACGAAACGGGTTCTCTCCTTTTAGTTCGAGATAGGTTGCTATTTTTTCTAAAAATTGTACGAGATCTTTTTTGTTTAGTCCCATTATTAATCGCCCCTTACAAGTCATGGAAAAAGACTGATTTCATATGCAATCAGTCTCCGTTTTGTCATCAGTTATATAAAATACTAAACGCTTCAGTGAACCATAAGTTTTCCATCGTTTTCGATAAAATCGGTGTATGCTCCACAATTAATGTCGCAAGAAACGAACTCTTAATCTTTACTTGAATAGCCTCTATCGGCAAGAGTGCTAGAATAAATAAAATAAGAAACGTAATAAAATAAACTTCAACAACCCCTAATATTGCGCCTAGTAATTTATTAAGCTGCCGAAGTACAGGTAAATTTGCTAGAAAATCGAGCATGGACGCAATAATTTGTAAAATAATTTTTGTAGCAAAGAAGATAATGGCAAAAGCAATCGCATTATAAAACGCATTTTCTAGCGGCATACTGTTTAAAAAGACTGCCCAAACTTGGTCAGTGCTAAACTCCGGATACGGTATCCAATATGGTAAGTAGCTAGATAATTTACGAAAGTATAGACTTGCTACGATAAAAGCAATAATAAAACCAACCAAATGCATTAATTGTAAAATAAATCCACGTTTAAGTCCCATAAAAAAACCAAAAACCAAAACAAGTAAAATAATTATTGATATCATTTATTCTTCCTCTTCTATTAATGTTACTAGATCTTCATAATCTGCTTTTAATTTTAAGTAATCATTCATTGTATTAATTGCTGTAAGTACTGCCAATTGTGTAGTATCTAAATGTTTATTAGATTGATAGATTTCAGTCATTTTATCATTAACTAATTTAGCAACTAATTCCATATGTTCTTTTGATTCAGTACCAACAATCGTGTACTTTCTTCGATTAATTTTAACATCTATTTTTTTACGTTCTTTATTTTCTCGAGTCACACTAACGTTCCTCCCATTATAGCAGAACATCATCATTTCGTGCCTACTACTGCATAAAGTGGTACAATTAATTTTAACATGAAAAGCGACATTTAGGAAACGGTATATATATTTTTTATTGAAGGAGTTGCAAGATGGGACAAATCACGGAAGTATTTACAAATGAAACGATTAAACAAATGAAAAAAAAATATAAAAATTCGCTTGAAAACTCACCTCCTGGAGCAGTATTTCGGGCACGCACTGGCGATGCAGTAGTAACAGCTTATAAATCAGGCAAGGTCCTATTCCAAGGGGCTCGACCGGAAGCGGAAGTTGTAAAATGGGGAGAACCTTTAGAGCTTACAACAAAAACATCTAATAGAAAACAAAATTTAACCTATACACCACCTGAATCCTTATTCCCTAATAATCATATCGGTTCAGATGAATCTGGAACCGGAGATTATTTCGGTCCAATTACAACATGCGCAGTGTATGTTAAGAAAGAACAGATTGAATTATTGAAAGAAATGGGGATCCAAGATTCTAAAAAAATCACTGACGAGACAATAGAACTATTATCAAAAGGGCTTGTAGAGCTAAACATCCCTTATTCCCTAATGATTTTACACAATGAAAAATATAATCAATTACAAGCCCGCGGCTGGTCACAAGGAAAAATGAAAACGATGCTTCATCATTCCGTCATTGAAAACTTATTGAATAAGATTGATGGTGAACCTTATGAAGGTATTTTAGTCGATCAGTTTTGTGATCCAAACATCTATATAAAGCATCTTCGTAGTGAAGGAAAGTCGCTTGCGGACAAAACATATTTCATGACAAAAGCAGAAAATTATTCGATTGCTGTTGCAGCCGGTTCAGTCATTGCCCGCGCAAGTTTTGTAAAAGAAATGAACCGATTATCAGAATTGATTGGATTTGAATTATTAAAAGGTGCTTCACAGAAGGTCGATCAGTTGGCTGCTGAAATAATTCGCGAAAAGGGAGAAGTGGCTTTGCAGAGTATTGCGAAAGTGCATTTTGCGAATACTGGGAAGGCAAAGAAGTATTTAAAAAGATAAACAGTTAGCCCTTGTTTCCGAACAAGGACGGAATAACGCAATCTTCTGTCATAATTCCCTGCAACCCTTGATGTGATATGATCCTTTGAGAACTTACTAGATTATACGAATCGTCATAATTCCCCTGCAACCCTTGATGTGATATGATAATCTTTTTTACAACCACACCGGGACAAAAGTCATAATTCCCCTGCAACCCTTGATGTGATATGATGTCCTAGCAAATCTATAAACCATGCGGATAGTCATAATTCCCCTGCAACCCTTGATGTGATATGATCCATGGCCATGTAATCCTCTTGCTATTTGAGTCATAATTCCCCTGCAACCCTTGATGTGATATGATAATAGTAATAAACATTC
>NZ_JBPPZG010000284.1:0-4066 GCF_051918545.1 Pseudogracilibacillus amylolyticus (SeqCode)
ACGACAGCATGGATAGTTGGTAACCTTCTAATTGGATAATCAAAACTAATATATGATACGGATTCGGTATCTTTATGCGTTCTAGGATAACGGGTTATTACATAAACATGATGACCCTCATTAACTAATTTGTTTACAAAACGACTTCCAATAAAACCAGTTCCACCGGTCATTAATATATTCATCTAACCGCCTCCCTTAAAATAAACTGCATCCCTTTATATTCATGTTATGATATAGATAGAGGTGAGTCAATTGCCAACGATTACAAAAATTTCTAAACAGAAAAAATCATCCGATCGCTATAATATTTTTTTAAATGATAATTATGCGTTTAGTGTTACCGAAGATATTTTTATAAAATATAATTTACGAAAAGGGTTAACGTTAACAGAAGAAGAGATTGAAACAATAACAGAAAATGAAACATGGCACCGTTTTTACGTTCAAGCTATCCGTTTTTTAAGTTATCGGATGAGATCAAAGCAGGAAGTGCGCAATTATTTAAAAAAGCAAGAAGTTGCCCCAAGTGTAATGGATGAAATTATTGCAAGACTTGAAAAAGAAAAATATATCAATGATATAGAATTTGCGAAAGCTTTTGTTAGGGATAGAATGAACCAAACATCTAAAGGACCAAGATTAATCGTAAAAGAATTAACGGACAAAGGAGTAAAAGCAGAAACAGCAAATAAAGCAATTACATTGTACAGCTATGAAAGCCAATTTCAAATTGCGTTAAAATGGGCACAAAAACAATTAAAGCGAAAAAGTAATAAATCATATAATAAACAAAATGAAGCATTAAAAATCAAACTTATGCAAAAAGGTTTTGACACCGATGTGGTAAATAAAGTTTTCGATGAAATTAAACCACCAATTGATAAAGAAGCTGAGTTAGCAGCCTTAGAAATACAGGCAAGGAAATTATATAGACGTTATGAAAAAAAATATCAAGGTAACGAGTTAAACATGAAATTAAAAGCAAGTTTGTATCAACGCGGTTTTCAAGGGGATTTAATTAACGAATATGTAGCGAAATTGGACAAATAGTTGTAAAATAAACCATGTAAGGGGATGAAAAAATGAACTATCGTTATAGTGATTATACTGTAGAGCAGTTGCGACAGGAGCTTGGAGAATTAAAAGAAAAAGCCCAAAAAGCGGAACAATTGGGTGAAATTAATAAAGTTGCAATATATGAAAGAAAAATGCAAATTGTATCGTCTTATATGTTGAACCCAGACGAATTTCATCCAGAAGATATTCATGAATTGAACGGGGATCCGGGGTATACCTTTAAAATCAATTATATTAATGGTGTTATGGCTTGGGGACATCGCATAAATTTGCTTGGTGAACAGCTGGAGCAAGAAGAAGCCTTACCAATCGCAATGCTCGGTGATAAAGTACAAGAAAAGAAATAAAAATAGTGAAGCGCATTTGCTGGACCATAGATCCAAACAAACCGCTTCACTTTCTTTTTGTTCCGCTACAGTTCATTTTAAGTAGGATTATCTTCGAAAAATAACTTTTTCTGCAATTTTTGCTCAGAAAAAATCCAGCCAGTATATGAGCTAATAATATTTAAGTTTTCATCAATTTGCGCAACGGCAACGAAAGGATAATACCCTTTTGATCGATAACGTAAATCAATAAAACGTACTTCCGTAAACCATTCGTATTCAACTATTTCCCAACGGTAAACGGGAGAAAATGATAGAAAAGCTTCAATATTTTTATCTGTTTTAGCTATCTCAATAATTTCCGATTTAGGTAAATCGATTCTTTCAAATTCGTCCATTAATTGAATATGCCCATTGTCTACAGTCCCTACATAAAAACGATCTTTTGTCGTAATCGCTACACGCCAGTAATTTTGCTTCATTGTCGGTGAAGTAGCTACTTGCTCTGTATTGGGAAAGTATTCTTCAATCTTTTTAACAATTTCCCTTTTATCGAAATAACGTTTAATATAGTAGAGGATGATCACAGCATAAATAATTAAGAAAGTTGTGCCGGGATTTGCCCCTAATATCCAAGCAATAATTCCTCCAACATGCAGAAAGAAAATATATGGGTCAAATGTGTTTATAAAGCCAAGCGCTACCCATTTATGTGAAAAAGGCCGAATAGCTTGTGTTCCGTAGGCATTGAAAATATCAACAAACACGTGAACGATCACAGCCAAAAAAGTCCAAAGCCAAAGGTGGAGGAAATTAATTTCTGGTGCAAATAAGTAAATAATTGCTGAAATTAAGATGCCCCAAAAAATTACTGCAGGAATGGAATGTGTTAAACCACGGTGATTACGAATATAGACTGCATTGTTTTTTAATTTTAAAATAGTATCAAAGTCTGGTGCTTGGGAACCGACAAGTGTACCGACTAACACGGCATTAAATAAGGCCGGATCATTCGCTACAACGGGGTCAAGTGTTGCAAGGCCCCCTAGTGCAACTCCCATAACAACATGTGTTCCTGTATCCATGTTTAGAAAGTGTCCTCCTCTTAAGCTAAATACATATAAACTAATTGTAACATATAGAGGTGATAATTTGAGTGATAAAGCGTTACATAAATTTGACAATTTTTCGTTTCAAAAAAAACTTATCTCTTGGTATTTGGAAAATAAACGAGAACTACCATGGCGAAAAACAAGTGATCCATATAAAGTTTGGGTGTCAGAAGTTATGCTTCAACAAACCAAAGTAGATACCGTTATTCCTTATTATGAGAAATTTATGGATCATTATCCAACAATTCATGATTTAGCAAAAGCGGACGAACAGGAAGTTTTAAAAGATTGGGAAGGTCTTGGTTATTATTCACGGGCAAGAAATTTATTAGAGGCAGCACGAGAAGTAGTTGCTACATACGGCGGAGAAGTTCCCCAAAATCCAAAACAGCTTGGAGAATTAAAAGGAATTGGACCGTATACAAAAGGGGCTATATCCTCCATTGCTTTTAATCAACCTGAACCTGCAGTTGATGGAAATGTGATGCGTGTACTCTCCCGCATTTTATTAATAAAAGATAATATTAGTGAGCAACGAGTCAAAAAAAGATTTGAAAATATTGTACGTGAATGTATATGTGAAACGGATCCTTCTTCATTTAACCAAGGGTTGATGGAACTGGGAGCACTAGTTTGTACGCCAAGATCACCTGGCTGTTTAGTATGTCCAGTCCAAGAAGAATGCCGAGCATTTCATGCAGGTGTACAAGAAAAACTTCCTATTAAGCAAAAAAATAAAAAACAAAAAACGGTTGCTTATAATGTTTTAATTTTACGAGATAAAAAAGGAAATATTGGAATAGAACAGCGTCCAAACGAAGGATTACTAGCAAATATGTGGCAGTTTCCGATGATTAGCTGCCATTTGGACGTACTTGAGAAAATATTTCATGAAAAACATGGCATAGAAATTAACCGGAAGAAAAAAATAGGTAAGGTTAACCATGTCTTCTCTCATAAAATTTGGGATTTAACGGTTTATGAAGCTGTTGTAATCGATGCGGTAATGAAAGATTCATCTCTTCAATTTGTTTCGTATACGGAACTCGATCGATATCCATTCTCAGTTTCACATCTAAAAATAAAAGAGCTATTGTCCAAATTATAAATTCCACATAATACCAATCCGCAGATTTGGATAACTTTTCTCAAGTTGGTTAAGTTAATAACTGCGGAGGTGATATCAATGGCTAATAATCGTAAATCCCCAGCGGGAACTAATGTAGAAAAAGTAAAAAAACAAAACCAACAGGCAGCTCAAGCTCAACCGGGTCAATTCGGTACTGAGTTCTCTGAGGAAACTGATCCACAATCAGTAAGACAAAAAAACCAGAAGTCGCAGCAAAATAAAAAATAAATACATGAAACAGAAGCTTTCCCTTTGGTGGAAAGCTTTTCTTTTTTAAAATTCGGGTGTTCTTGGATTATGGTAAAAAATATCCGTTCATAGAGGATGTTCAAAAAGTCCGGTGAGGATGTTCAAAAAGTCCGGTGAAAATGACACTGCATTAGGGGAACTTCGACTAAATACCGACACGTCCTGTGTCG